>JAUXMQ010000083.1 GCA_030623125.1 Acidimicrobiia bacterium | reverse complement strand
TCGTTGCCCTCGTCAAGGATCGGGATGATCACCTCGTCGGTTATCCATCCGATCACCAGAGCCGAGGCAATGATGGCGCCGGCGAACAAAGCCGCCCCGAGGACGGCGATGACGAAGGCACCCGGGTGCATCTTGACGAACCGCCATATCAAACGGCTTCCGTCACGCAGCACAGTCCATGGTGACAAAGGTTTCTCAGACATGACCGAACCCAACGTACAACCTCAAGTTTGCTCTAAGTCAAGGCTCGATCTCTCGACAGACCCGACTGCCATCAAGGTTAGAACGCCAATTCGGAGCCAGACAGTGAATAAATCGCCGTCGGGGTCAGACGGTATCCACCAAGCCCTTGAGAAGGTCGCGAACCGAGACGACGCCCTGGAGGGTCCCATCGTCGTCAACCACCGGAAGATGCCGATAACCGGACTCGGTGATCCAGGCAGCAGCGTCCCACACATCGAGATCAGCGTCGAAAGTATCGGGATCACGGCTCATCACATCGGCCACGGAGGTGGCGCCGAGGTCGACATCTGACCCGACCGCCCGACGCAGGTCGCTCTCGGTGACAAGACCCATGAGTTGGAGCCCCTCCACAACTGCGGCTGCTTCCAGATCGGACCGTTCCATCGCAGCAGCGACCTCTATCAAAGAGGTCTCGGGCCCACAGACGAACGGAGCGTCACCCAGTAGTTCTCTCAAGTTCATCGATGCCACCGTATCCATTCTCCTGAGGTGGCGCCAAAGCTGGAAAGACCCACCTCCCGGTGGGTCTTTTCGTTCCCCGAGCTAGTTGGTTCTAGACCAGATCGGCTTCCCGGATGCCGAACGATGGATGACGAAGTCTGCAGAGTGCAAGCTTCTCGAGTTGTCTGATCCGCTCCCTGGTGAGGTTGAACTCGTCACCGATCTCCTCGAGGGTGCGTGGCACGCCGTCGTAGAAGCCATAACGAAGAGCCAGGATGCGACCTTCTCGATCCGGGAGGCGCTCGATCGACACACGCAGGGAGTGGGCGACATCCATCTCCTCGGTCATCTGGACCGGGTCGGCAGCGTCCTCGTCCTCGATGAAATCACCGAGTTGGGCGCCGTCCTCACCGATCGGCTGCTCCAGCGACACGGTGTCGGCAACGCTGAGCGCCAACTCGACTTTGTCGGTGGTGACGCCGGCCTCTTCGGCAATCTCGTCCGGGCGGGGATCGCGGCCCAGTTCGGCCTTGAGCGAGGCCTGGGCGGCACGCACAGCGGCGAGAGTGTCATGAAGATGAACCGGAATGCGGACAGTCCGGGACTTGTCGGCAATGGCTCGGGTGATCGCCTGACGGATCCACCAGGTGGCGTAGGTCGAGAACTTGAATCCCTTGCGCCAGTCGAATTTCTCGACGGCGCGGATCAAACCGAGGTTGCCCTCCTGAATCAAGTCGAGGAAGTCGATGCCGGAGGTGTTGGCATAACGACGGGCGTTGGCGACAACCAGACGAAGGTTGGCTGTCAGAAAGTCATCTTTGGCCTGGGCGCCGCGTCGAGCCAGTCGACGGAGCTCGATCTCTCTTCGCTTGCCCGAGTAATCACCCTCTTCGAGTTTTTCGGCGGCTTCCTCACCGGCCTCGATCTTCTGGGCAAGCTCGACCTCCTGCTCGGCTGTGAGCAGGTCGTACTCGCCAATCGCCGTCAGGTATTGAGAGACGAGGTCGGTGGTGAGACGTCCGCGATCGTCCGTCAGCTTCGAATGAAGACGGACGCGTCGAGGCTTCTCGGTCTTGGCATTCCGCGTTCCAGTAACGGCCATAAAAAATCAAGTCCTCCGAGGGGCAAAAGTGTGCGTTGGGGCAGCGAACCCCGAGCACTCAACTATACGCAAAACCAGGGGTTTGTGAACCCCCCAATTTCCTTATGCTCTAAGACGTTTTCGACACCCCGTCGGTTCCCGGGTGTTTGAGGGCCACAACCACCAGCCCTTCGGCTATCAGACGCAGGTCGTCTTTGTCTACCTCATAGGAGTCGACCGAGGTCAAATGGTCCAGGTAGATGCGTTCCTGGGACATGTGGTCCTCGGAGCCTGCCATCAAAGTGGTGGCGAGCGGCCCGAACATGGGGTCGTTGGTCACAACCCCCATGAATCGATTGACCCCTGTACTGCCGGAGACACGCTCTTCGACGAACTCGAGACTGAGCTTGGTTCCGCGCAGAGGTGGAACCAACTCCCCGCCAACAGCGAGGGACTCGACAACCCAGAGCCCATCAAGGCTCAAGCGGGGTCTCCCCTGAGGAAGGCGAAGTCCCCGCGAAACCCGCAACCGAGAGCATGGTTGTCAGGAGATACACCACCGCGAAGACCGGGTTGGAGAACACCCCCAATACGAAGAACAGACCGGCGGCGATCATCGCCGATCGTCTTCCCCGGTGCTCGAGACGGTCGGCAAACCAGGCAAGTAGCCCGGCCACCACCATCACTCCCAGCCAGAAGATTGCCTGGGGCAGTGACGACGTCTCCTCCTGGCCCAGCACAACTGCCAGATAGACCACCGCGCCGGCCAATCCGATGACACCGGCGATTCGAAGTGGCATGCGGCGCAGACCGTTCGCTGACGTCTCCATCACGCCAGCCTAGAGCTCGATCGGGTTACCCGACTCGGCCGTCCCAACTCGATGCCATGTAGCGTGAAACAGCTTCCACTCGCCACGTGCCTTGACGATGTGGAGAAAGTCCACCCAGTTGCATGAGTAGACGCGGACCGAGGCGATGTCCTCGGAGACAGCATCGATGATCACCTCGATCTGACATTTATCCTCGATCGTCCGTCCGGTGTTCGCATAGTCCACCATCACCTGCGGGGTGATCACCATCAGTTCGAAGACTCCCGACTCCTCATCGCGGTCGAGCCGGCGTTTGAGACACTCAGGGTGATAGGCGCGGGCATGCCGTTGGGCGTCCCCGGTGACGTAACCCTCGACGTAATCGAGTGCTGCCCTCGAGATGGCGTCGATGTCTTTCTGGGCCGCTGTCAGCTTCTCGGGTGCCAAAGTCATAGGTCCAACCTTCAGAGCAGCTCGGCGATCATTGCTGCCGCCTTCGCGGCGCCATCGGTCTCCACATCCATGTAGTCGACATCATCGTCGATTTCCTGTGACATCACGGCGGCCAGGTGGTCAGGATTGATGTCTTCATAGTCCATGTGCCTCCCGGCCCGGTATCGATCGAGACGAGCCCGCACATGGAAGTTCTGTTCGAAGTGGTTCTTCAGAGGCACGTAGATGAACGGAACTTTCGTGGCGGTCAATTCCATCGTTGTTGTGAGCCCACCCTGGACTATGGCCACATCAGCTGCGGCAAAGTGGCGATAGAGTCGGTCGACATACGCTCGGTACTCGACGCCCTCCACCTGCGGCAGCGAGTCAGGGTCGATCCGGGGGCCGGTGACAACTATCAGTCGCAGGTCTGAGACGGCGTTTCTCACCGCTGGATATGCCTCTACCACGCGGCGTATCAGATACCCGCCAACACCCGAGCCTCCGACGGAGAGGATGCAGACCTTTTCATCCGGCTGGTAACCGAACTCCGTTCTCAACTCGTCCCGGTCTCCGAGAGCGGTCGGGTCAAACCCGGTGACATACCCGGCAAAGTCGTAGTTGTCCTCAGTCCACTCCCTGATCACCGGCAGATCCGGCCCGAAGGTCTCGTCGATGATGTCGTCGGGGCTCCCCACAAAAATCGCCTTGTCCCTGATGCGCTTGTACCGGGCGATCTGGGAGATCATCTCTGCGTTGTAGTCGGCGGCAACAAAGGCCTCGCGGTCTCCGCGGGACGGCATTGGGATGTAGCCGACAAAGTCGGTCAACCATGCATAAGAGGTCTTCTTGAGGTTGGGATTCTCATGGAGGTGATAGTCCACCTCCCATGACTCGTCACCAACAACCAGGTCGTACTGCCCGGCCTCGATCACTTCGTCAATCAGCATGAAGTTCGACAAAAGGATTTCGTCCATCTCCCGGAGGGCCTGGAAAACGGCCAAGTCGTGCTCCCCTGACTCATCTTCGATGTGAGCGGACTCGTTGGACATGAGTCGCGATGCCGGGTGAACAGTCTCACCAGCTGCGTCGAGCACCCGGGTCACTGGGTCCTGAGCAAGCCAATCGATCTCGACGTCCGGGTGGATCTTTCGCAGCTCCTCGGCGATCGCCAGGTCACGGCGAGCGTGGCCAAGCCCGATAGGTGAGGAGATGTAGAGGACCCGCTGACGACGGCTGTCGCCGCGCGACCATGTCGCTTGGGGGCGCTGGATCCCATAGGTTCGATCGACGAATTCCTTGATCAGGTGATTGATCTTGACCGGATAGCGACTGGTCGGGATGTGGCCCGATCCTTCTAGCGCCACCAACTCCGCTCCAGGGATCATCTTCTGCAAGGCAACGCTGCTCTCGTAGTTGATGATCCGGTCTTCGGATCCATGGATGATCAGGGTCGGGATGTCAATCGTTCGAACCTTCTGCTCCAAATCCTCGAGGTCGTACGACGGTTCGACGCTCGACTCCATGGCGATGATCTCGCCGGTGGTCTCCAACGCCCACCCGACCAAGTCATCAAACGGTTTAGTCGAGTGTGGGTCGGAGACTGCCTGATCCCAGAAAAAGTCGACGAAGTCGGGCCAGTTGGCTCGCCAGTGGCTGAGGTTGTACTTCTCCCAGCCTTCCGGGTTGCTCACAAGTTCGAACATCTGATCCGCTATCGACTCCCGGTCCGGCAGCGGGATCCCCCAAGGATGCGCCGGAGCGATGGGGACGATCCCGTCGAAACGCTCGGGATGAAGTGCCGCAAGGAGCGTTACCAGGCCTCCACCCATCGAAAGCCCTGCTGCCACACAGCGTTCGGTCTCTGTTGCATCGAGCACGGCGATGGCGTCGGCAACGACCTCCTTGGTCATGTAACGCTCGATGGCCGAAGGGCGGTCCGACTTCCCATTTCCAACACCGTCGTAGGTGATGACCCGAAAATGACGTGACAGGTATGGGATCTGCATCTTCCAATGACGGGAGTGGATGATTTGCCACGTCTGGCCGAGAAAGACGGTCGGCCCCTCATTCTCATACACCTCGTAGTAGATCGTGGCGTCGTTGCGCTCGACATAGCCGTTTGAATCCGGATACCTAGCTCGCATGGGCTGCCTCCTCCTCGGCGATCCTGATCAAGTCGCCCACTTTTCTCAGTGCTGGTCGCAGTGGCACCCGATCGCTTTCATGACCCAGAAGGATCATTGCCTCGGCGCCCACGAAGGACGCCGAAACCAGGGCAACAACCTCCTCGGGGGTCAACCCTCCAAGACTCATGCCCTGCCGATCCGACTCCTTGGCCACCCCGAGAAGCAGGCTTCCCCAGCCATCCCAGATCTGACGCATCTCCTTGCCCAGCGTCTCCGACGACCAGCCGGCGGCAGTCATCTCGTGTAGCACCCTCACGTAGCCGGACGCAATGTCCTCGTCGAAATAGTCACAAGCCTGCTCCCACCGTTTCCAGAGTGGGATCTCCAACGCGAACAGCTCAGCCTGTCTCCCCAAAAGCCGATCATTCTCTTTCCTCAGTAGGGACAGGATGAGCTCTTCCTTCGATCCGAAGTGATAATGAATCTGAGAGAGGGGAACCCCCGCATCGTCAGCCACTCTTCTGGTCGAAAGGGCCGCATAGCCATCAGCAAGAAGACAACGCCGGGCCGCCTCGAGAATCTTTGTGCTGGTGTCTCTCTCGATCATAGCTATTCCTCAATCGGCTAGGTCGGTCGATCGACCGAACTGGAGTCGAAGATACGAGAAACCTTGACGGCAGTCAACCCCCCTGTCAGGCGAACGGTGCTGCCACCCTGGCCGGTTCGATCCAGTTGTTGGAAGTGACGGCCCAGGTGACGACCAGCATCACCGCATAGGCCACCGCACCCACACAGAACGGAGCGCGCACGCCGTAAGCGGTTCCCAAGATGCCGCCAAGCAAGGCGCCAAGCGGCTGGGTGCCCCAGGCAAAGAGGCGTGCCGACCCAGCGACCCTCCCCCGCAGCTCATCAGGTGTTAG
>JAUXMQ010000019.1 GCA_030623125.1 Acidimicrobiia bacterium | reverse complement strand
GCGTCCCCGATGATCACGTGAAGACGTCTGTAGAGGGCCGGATCGCCATGAGGCTCGTCTCTGGTGTTGATGATCGGGCGCTTGAGCGTCGTCTCCAGGCCGACCTGCTCTTCGAAGAAGTCGGCGCGTTGGGTGATCTGAAAATCGACTTCGGGGCGGTCGTTCTCCCTACCCACTTTTCCGGCGCCCGTGAAGATCTGACGGGTCACCATGAAAGGAATCGCGTACCTGATGACATCACCAAACGGCGTCTCCCGTGACAGGAGGTAGTTCTCATGGGCCCCGTAGGAGTTGCCCTTGCCGTCTGAGTTGTTCTTGTACAGCGAGACCTGGCGCCCGGACGTCTCGGTGGCGACGACCGCGGCTTGGTGCATCACTCGCTCCCCCGCCTTGTCGTAGAGGACCGCCTCGAGCGGGTCGTATGACTCGGGACTGGAGTATTCGGGGTGGGCATGGTCGACATAGAGCCGTGCGCCGTTAGCCAAGACGGAGTTGACAACGGCCCCCTCGGATTCGATCAACCCATAGGTGTCGTGACCGAACCCCCGGGCGTCACGACCCGGAGACTCCTCCTCGTAGGACCATTGGACCTTGACCCTGGTCCCCGGATAACTGTTGACGACGAGGGACGAAGCCACGGCGGGGTTGAACCCGGGGTCACCCCTGACGACGATTCCATACTCGGTCTCGGTACCGAGCACCTTGTGAATTGCCATTACAGGTACTGGCCGCCGGAGACCTTTTCGATGAGCCGACTCTCCTCGTCTCCCCCGACAAGCGTTCTGATATAGACGATGCGCTCGCCCTTCTTGCCGGAGATCTTGGCCCAGTCATCCGGGTTCGTCGTGTTTGGCAGATCCTCGTGCTCGCGGAACTCCTGGTTGATCGCCGCTTTCAGATCGGAGGCGCGCACCCCGATTCGCCCGCCCGCAATTTGGCGCTTGATCGCGTCCTTCTTGGCGCGCCGGACGATGTTCTCGATCATCGCACCGGAGGCGAAGTCCTTGAAGTACATCGTCTCCCGATCACCGTTGGCATATGTCACTTCGAGGAATTCGCTCTCCTTTTCCGTGGCGTACATGTCGCTGACCGTGTCATCGATCAACGAAACGATGAAATCTCCGACAGAACCACCGAACGAGCTCAACTCCTCGGAGTCGATCGGGGTTTGGTCGGTGATGTAGATCCGAAAGATCTCCCGGGCAGCAACCGGGTCGGGCCGGTTGATCTTGATCTTCACATCCAACCGGCCGGGGCGGAGAATCGCCGGATCGATCAGGTCTTCACGGTTCGATGCACCGATGACGATCACGTTCTTGAGCGTTTCGACACCGTCGAGCTCGGACAACAGCTGAGGCACAATGGTCGACTCGACGTCGGAGCTGATACCCGAGCCCCGGATGCGGAACAACGAGTCCATCTCGTCGAAGAAGACTATGACGGGAACACCTTCGTCTGATTTCTCCTTCGCCCTCTGGAAGATGAGACGAATCTGACGCTCGGTCTCACCGACCCACTTGTTGAGCAGTTCAGGACCTTTGATGTTGAGGAAGTAGGAGCGCACGTCCGGGCGACCTGTGCGTTCGGAGACCTTCTTGGCCAGGCTATTGGCGACGGCCTTGGCGATCAGGGTCTTGCCGCACCCGGGTGGTCCGTAGAGAAGGATGCCCTTTGGCGGCTCCAGCTCATACTCCTTGAACAGGTCCTTGTGCATGTAGGGAAGCTCGACGGTGTCCCGGATCTGCTCGATCTGGTCTGCCAGCCCGCCGACTTCGGCATATGTGACGTCGGGCACTTCTTCGAGAACGAGCTCTTCGATTTCCGGTCTTTCCATCTTCTCCAGAATCAGACTGGTTTTGGAATCGATCCGGACGTAGTCGCCGGCACGGAGATAGACGTCTGTCATTGCCTCGGAGCGTTGGAGAACCTTTTCCTCGTCGGCGTGGGCAATGATCATCACCCGGCCGTCGTCGAGTGTCTCCCTAACCCTCAGAACGTCTCCCGCCGGCTCGAAGGAACGAACGTCGATGACGTTGAAAGCCTCGTTGAGCAGTACCTCCTGGCCGACCTGGAGCTTCTTGACTTCAACACTTGGCTGGGCGGCCACCCGGAGTTTGCGGGAGCCCGTCAGAACATCAACGGATCCGTCTGCGTTGACCCCGAGAACGGTTCCGAAGTTGTTGGGAGGAGAGGTGAGCTTCTCCACTTCTTCCCTGAGCACACCGAGTTGCTCGCGTGCCTCTTCCAGGAGATGGGAGAGTTTGTCGTTCTGGGCGGCCGCGCGATCAATCCGGTCGCGGGCTCGTGAGAGCTCAGACTCGAGCTCGTCGAGATTGCCAGGGGACTCTCGGACCCGTCGGCGGAGAAAGGCAACTTCCTCTTCGAGCGCGGCGACGATCTGGCGGAGTTGAGCGGCGTCGTCCTTTGTCCGTCCTTCTTCCACGGCTTCCTCCTGGCTTAGGTCCGCCTTCGGTCAGTATACGAAGGGGTTCGCATACTTCTCCGGGTTCCTTGAACTCCGGTTCAAGGAGCCGGGTCCGTCTTCCGCATGAAGACAAGGAAGCCTGTGTGGCCGACCATGGTGTGCTTCGGGCGCACCGATCGCCCCGAAACGTTCCAATCACGCACGAGAAACTCTTTCACTTCGATCTCTGCGAAGGTTCCCAACTCTCGTGCCCGCTCGACTGTGGTCTGCACCTGGGGAACAGTGGGGAGGTACGCACACAGAACCCCTCCGGACGGCTGGTGCCCTGATGCTGTCTCCAGAACGTGCCATGGCTCGGGGAGATCGAGAACGATCCGATCTGGAGCTACCTCGGCCACGACGTCGGCAACGTCACCGGATTGGAGGGTGATGTTCTCCGGGATCTCACCGTGCCAGCGCTCGATGGCCTTGCGGGCGTGGGCGGCGTGATCCTCCCGAATCTCGACGCTGATGACCCGACCGCCGGGGCCCACCGCACGGGAGAGGCCGAGTGTCAGAGCACCCGAGCCCGTGCCCCCTTCGACCACGGTCATCCCGGGTCCAATGTCGGCGTAGACGATTATTGGCCCGAGATCCTTTGGATAGACGACTTGCGCCGACCGTTTCATCTTCAGGATGTAGTCGGCTAGTCGTGGTCGGAGAACGAGGAGCATCGTCCCGGTCGAAGCCTCGACCCAGGAACCATCCTCTGCGCCGATCAGAGCGTCGTGAGGGATCGAGCCCTGGTGATATTGGAATGTGCGGCCTGATTCGAGCTTGAGCAAGAAGTGCCGGCCCTTGGGGTCGATGAGGACGGCAGGGTCCCCCTCGGCGAAACCCATCAGAAGATGGCTATCACCGAGAAGAGAAGTCCGATGACCATCCCGATCACGACGACCCAGACGACTATTTGCACGGCTTTCTTGTTTTGCATGGTGTCTATATGGTTGGGGACGAAGGCAACGGTAGAAGATGGCGAGCTACAAGAAGAAGTTGATGCGTCGCGTGTGGGGCGGCTCCGACGCGAGGGAGGTCGGTTTCGACCGCACCCTGCGTGGGCTGCGCGAGGGTGACAGCACCGATCTCTACTTCGGTTTGGCCTTGAGCGCCCTGGCTTATCTTCAGCGAACCAAGCCACGCAAGAAGCTGATCAGCCGTCAGACGGTCCCCGAGGGAACGGCCATCGTGATCCATCACAAGAAGTCGGGGAATCCGCGTCTCGAGATCATCAAACCGAAGAAACGGACCCGCCACTAAACCTCCTCTGAATCGTTTTGTGAACCGAAATGGGGCCGTGAGCCCTAAATCCGTTCACAGAAGGAATTCTGTCA
Source organism: Acidimicrobiia bacterium (assembly GCA_030623125.1). Taxonomy (GTDB): domain Bacteria; phylum Actinomycetota; class Acidimicrobiia; order Spongiisociales; family ZC4RG35; genus SZUA-217. The sequence goes on along the minus strand of JAUXMQ010000019.1, from coordinate 6,243 downwards.
CTGACTGGTGGCAGGTTGGAGCCATGTGGGATGAGGGGGCAGCAAGACGGTTCGCCGCGCACAACCACGGGCTGGTCGATCGCCAGGTCTTGCTCGCGCACGGGGCAACCGACGACATCATCAGGGCTCGAGTAGCTGCTGGCCGCTGGGTTCAAGTTCAATGGGGCGTGTACTACTTGAACGTCACCGAGCCAACCTGGCTGACACGGATCCACGCGGCGCTTCTTGCCGCGGGTCCGCACTCCTATGCATCCCACCGAACTGCTGCAGTCTTATGGGATCTTGATGGCATCACCACCCAACTGATCGAACTGACAGTTCCTTACGAGAATCGAGCCCTTCCCATCCGGGCAATCCTGCACCGCACGCGGCGTCGCCTTCCAAGTGTCGAAGTGAAGGGTGTTCCGGTTTGCACGGTCGAGAGAACTCTTCTCGATCTCTCGGCGATTCTCACGGATCGCGTCATTGAGAAGATGTACATGAGTGCTCTCCGTCTGAAGCTGACTTGTCCCGATGATGTTTCCAGGGTCATCCGTGAGCAAGGCGGGCGAGGGGTACGGGGAACTCGGCGGATGCGGCGTGTTGTGTCGATCGCCTCCCATCAGCGCTCCGGAAGCCCTGCCGAGGTCGACGCTGCCCGACTCATAAGAGATGCCGGTGTCCCCCAACCTGTCGCACAGCTCGAGGTCCGACTACCGACCGGGGAGAACGCGTACCCCGACTTCGCCTGGCCTGACCGGATGAAGATCGTCGAGATCGACGGCTTTGATGCGCATTCAACTCCTGAGCAGCTCCACAACGACCTCGTCCGGCAGAACATGCTGATGGAACTCGGTTGGCAGATGAGACGCTTCAGCGCGAGACAACTCTGGCGCGAGCCACGAACTGTTCAGAGCGAAATCCAAGCCTTCATAGGCTTCTAGCCACCGTTAGCGCCCCCATCTCTCAAACAGTGGGCGCATTCTTCCTTCTGTGAACCGTTTCCTGGGCTGAACCCCGATTTCGGTTCACAAAACGACAATCAGGGGTCAGACGCGGTAGACCTCTACGACCGTCTTGTTGCGGCTGCCCCGCCTGCGCCCGAATACGAAAGCGGCAACTACCACCACTCCGATGGCCACGGCCAGGAGTATGGCCTTGTCTTGAGCCGAGCGACGGGTGTCGTCAACGGCGCTGACAAGTTCGAGGGCCTTGGCCTCTATGTCATCCCGGGAGATCGTCATTTTGCATCCTCCAAACGATTAACCCAGCGATCCCGGCCGCCACGAGTGCGGTGAGAAACCGGGAAAGAACTACCCACCATTGGCTGTCATTCACCACTCCGGCGAAGAGGGCTACCAACCCGTAGTACAGCGCCCATGCCATCAGAAATGCCCCGAGCGACAGACCTATGGCGCCCCCGACACCCATACCGGCGACCTTTCCAAGACGCTTCGCCGGCTCGATCGTTTCTTGCAGGAGGTACTCCCGCGACATGTCGATCAGCTCGGTTGCGATCTGAGGTATTTCCTGAGGCTCGGCCATTGCCAAGTGAATCTAACAAGCCGTAGACAGATCGCTACCCGGCGGTATCGTGCCAGAGGTGAACACCGTCACTTCAATGCGGTCGCTCGGTCCCCGCTACGCCGCACTATGGGTGGGCCAGACGATCAGTCAGTTCGGCACCTACATCGCCTTCCTGACGATCCCGCTTCTGGTTCTTCATATCCAGGAAGCCGCCGGAACGAAGAACACCTTGGACTTCGCGATCGCATATGCGCTGGAGACTGCCCCCACCTTTCTGTTCGGCCTGGTAAGTGGCGTTCTTCTCGATAGATGGCATCTGAGACCCGTGATGGTGGCGACAGATCTGCTGCGAGCCTCGGCTTTTTTCTACCTGGCCGCCGAGGTGGGGAACTACGGAACTTCCACAGTGTTCGTGATGGCATTTGTGATCGGGTCGATGACGACTCTCTTTGATGGTGCGCTGTATTCGATGATTCCTTCGCTCGTGAAGAAGGAGCGCTTGGCCGACGCCAACTCGTTTGTCGCTGCCAGCCAGCAGGCCAACTTCGCCCTCGGTCCGCTGGTGGCAGGCATCATGGCCGTCGTCTTCGCCGGACCTGCGCTGGGGTTGTTCGTCAACGGCCTGACCTTCGTGGCGTCGGCGATATCGCTGAAATGGGTCGGGCGTGTTCCTCATCATCGCCGTCCGGAAGACGAAAGAGCCCCCTTCTTCACCGAGGCCGTCAACGGGATTCGATACCTCTGGGCTGAACCGAGACTTCGGATAACCACCATCGCCTCGGCCGTCCCCAACTTCGTCATGGGCTTCATCGAGGCGACGTTTGTGGTGCTGGCGTTCGACGTTCTGATGGCCGAGTCCGAGTTCCAGGTTGGAGTGCTGCTATTCGCCATGGGTGTGGGTGGAGTCATCGGCGCCCTTGTTGCTCCACGGATAACGCGCAGGTTGGGTTTGGGAAGAGCTCTGGTGGTTGGGATGGGAGTTGCCGGGATAGGCCTTTTCCTCGTGATGTTCACGACCTACGGTCTTCTCGCGTTGTCACTCCAGGCGGGTTGGATGTTTGGAGTCTCGGTGATCAATATTCCCCTGGCGACTATTCGTCAGCACTACGCAGCAGAGTCGATGTTGGGACGTGTCATCACCGCTAGTCGGGCTATCGGCTGGGCGACCCTCCCCATCGGCGCGCTGATTGGTGGCTGGCTTGGCGCCAGCGAGTCGAGTTATCCATGGGTCGCCCGCTCGTTCCCGATCCTGTTGATGGCCACAGCGCTCTGGCTCTACACCACGGTTGTGTGGAGCGACACGTTCGGACCGGGTTTCGCATCGACGGAGGAGGCAGCGTCAGGGGCCGGAACCGTCGATGAGTCGTCCCCCTAGGGGAACCCCTGCCTGGTAGGCATCTCGCTGCAATCCGAGCCTGTAGGTTCTGAGCTGTGGGGCCCGAGACGAACTATGCGAAGAGCGGCGACATTCATATCGCATACCAAACGCTCGGGACTGCGAATCAGGACCTCGTGTATCTGGCCGGGATTTTCAGCCATATCGAGCTCCAATGGGAAAACCCGCTCTACGAACGTTTCTTGACCCGTCTCTCCTCGTTTGCTCGACTGATCATGCTCGACATGCGTGGCGTGGGCCTCTCGGACCGCGCCGGGCAGTTGCCTCTGCTCGAAGATCAGATGGACGATCTAACCGCCGTGCTCAATCGTGTCGGGGCGAGCCAGACGGCGATTTTCGGTGCCTCCCAGGCCGCTCCCATGGCAATTCTGTACGCAGCGAGCTTCCCTGAAAAGGTGAGTGCTCTAGTTCTCTACGGCGCCTATGCCTCGGCACAACGTAGGGAGGACTACTCGTGGGGTCGGGATCCCGAGTGGATCGCTCAGTTCCTTGCCCAATTGGAGAACCGCTGGGGGCAAGGCACCTTCCTCGAACAGGTGGCTCCCAGCCACACGGGAGACGCCGTCTTTCAGGACTGGTGGGCCAGATTTGAGCGATACTCTTCATCGCCGGGGAACGCACTGGCCTACGCGAAAGCCCACACCAACGGCGATGTGCGCGATCTCTTGGGATCTGTTTCGGTGCCCACTCTGGTGATTCAGCGGGCGGGTGACACTTATCGGGGAGCCGGTCAGGGTAAGTACCTGGCCGAGCGGATACCGGGAGCTCGTTTTGTCGAACTCCAAGGTAGGGATCACCTTCCGTTCGTGGGTAATTCGGATGAGATCGTCGACGAGATCGAAGAGTTCTTAACGGGCGCTCGATCGGGTTCTGAGCTTGGTCGTGTTATTGCCACGATCTTGTTTACAGACATCGTCGACTCAACAAGCAAAGCCGTAGAACTGGGTGATAGCCAGTGGAATCGTCTCCTGGCTCGCCACAACCAAATCATCAACTTGCAGCTCTCGAAGCACCGTGGACGGTTGATCGATACTGCAGGGGATGGCGTTCTTGCACTATTCGATGGCCCAGCAAGGGCGATACGTTGCGCTCTCGCCATACGAGATTCGGTCCACGACCTGGGAATTCGGATAAGGGCCGGGCTCCACACCGGAGAAGTCGAGGTTGGCGCTGATGACATCTTCGGGCTGGGAGTTCACATCGGGGCCAGGATCTCCGCACTGGCAGGTCCCGACGAGGTTCTCGTGTCCCGAACTGTCAAAGGTCTCGTCGCCGGCTCAGGGATAGGGTTCCAAGAGCGAGGGGTTCACGAATTGAAGGGAGTTCCTGACCTCTGGGAAGTGTTCTTCGTGTCAGGATAAATGACTCGTTGTGAAGCAGGCCAAGTCTGCTGGACATCAAGCCTCCCGGTTGGGCTATCCTCTCGACTGCGACTTAGGGTCGCGCGGGTAGTCGCATGGATCGGCCGCCCGTCCGCTGTAGAGGAAGACACTGTGAATCTGTTCGTAGGCAACCTGCCTTACACAACATCCGACGACGATCTCCGCCAAATGTTCGAGCCGCATGGCTCGGTCGATTCGGCACGCGTGATCACCGACCGTGAGACCGGAAGGTCCCGAGGTTTCGGATTCGTCGAAATGGCCGATTCGGCCGCAAACGAAGCAATCGAGGCCCTCAACGGTTCCGACATCGGAGGCCGCGAATTGGTGGTCAACGAGGCACGCCCTCGCCGTTAGTTCGGCTTTAGAAGCAGAAACACCGGGTGCCCCTGGTACTCGGTTTTTTGCTGTCCGGGAAAGCATTCGACTCTCTCACCGATCTGGATGAGCACCCTCGACTAGCTTCACCTTTTCGGTAATGAGAGGGGACTCCATGTCGACGCGCCCAAAGTCCAAGACAACCCGCTTCGCACTTGCGTCTACCTTGGTAGCGCTGCTCATTGTTCCGGCCAGCCTGGCCGGAGCCGGAGTGGAGATGGACAGCACCCTCACCGATGCCTTCGCCCATCTCGGTCTCAACGAGTACGACTCGATGGAGATCATCAATCGCTCTCTCGACGTCGAGGACGCCACCTCCTTCAGGTTTGCCGCGAATCTCGACCCAGCCACCATCGACTCCCAAGAAGCAGCGTGGGGATTTCCCACCCGGATAGGCGTCACCTGGGCCACCTGGACCGACTCGTCCACCATTCCTTCCTTCCCTGGCTCTCCCGAAGTCATGGATGGAGTGCTCTATCTACCCCGTGGTGGACCGCTTCTCGACACCAACTACGCCCTGATGTGGGCCCAGATGGGTGGCCCCATCCCCATCGAAGACCCGATGGAGCTATTCCAGAACTGGTCTTTCCCGTTTGGGGTGCCTGGTAAGCCCACATGGAGCCCCCTCTCCCAATTCCCCCAGGACACTTGGTGTGGGGCGTCGGCAATCCCGTACATCACCTACGGGCCGCAGCCGTGGGGTTTCAATCTCAGTGTCGTACAGGATGACGGCTCGCTCGACGACATCGACTTCAACGGCTTCGCCATCATCTACAACGACATGATCATCGTCGGTGTGGACGAGGCCACCATGTTCCCCATGGGCATAGATGGGATCACATATGGTTTCGCCGGGCACATCCACGACGGCACGTTCGGTTCCAGCCCGACATCGAAGTCGTTGGTCACATTTGCCACCGGCACTCCAGGGACTCTGGTGTCGGCGCCGCCTACAGACACCCTCATCGTGGGCAGCGGAACCCCGCCGCCGACCACAACGACGACGGAAGCGACCACGACCACAATCGACGAATCCGCGTCGGCAGCTGCTGTCACAACCACCACGGTGGCGACCGAGGAACCGACGGACAGTACGGCCACTCAGTCGACAGGGTTCCCCTGGTGGCTCTTGATCTTGATCGGACTGATTCTGATCATTGCCGGCGGGCTGTGGGGATGGACCCGTCTCTTCGGCGGAGGCGAGGACGACGATGACGGTGAGGATCCTCGGGATACCCCTCCTCCTGTCGCCTACGGAGAGGTCATCGAGCATGCTCAGTGCGACTGGGCGGTGTATTTCGACGACAAGAACAAGGGTCTGATACCGTTGCGCAAGCCACTGGCCGGCATGGAATGCTGCAAATACATCATTCGCGTCTCTACCGAGATCATTCTTCACGAGCAGGCCGCCCGCGGCAGACAAGATGCCGGTGACGACCGACTGCGAATGCCCGACTACGACTTTGCATGGGACATGCTCGACCTCTCGGCGCACGGCTCAGCGCGAAGTGGACCTTTGGGACGTCAAGATTGGATGCATGGATATGGCGACCCGATCGACCAATCGCAACTCGCACCCGATAG
>JAUXMQ010000198.1 GCA_030623125.1 Acidimicrobiia bacterium | reverse complement strand
CTTCTGCTTGGAGAGTCATCACCGTCATCTGGTGGGCGACCACGTCATGAAGCTCACGGGCGATCCGGGTTCTCTCGTCGGCTACTGCTCGATAGGCTTTCTCCTCCCGATCGCGCTCGGCTCGTTCAACCCGCTCCCGCATATCGTCGACGCGACGACGTTGCTCGCGAATCTCACGACCCACCAGGAGAGGAGTGACCGTGATGATCATCGTCGTGACCAGGCTGACACCGCTGAGCGTCTCGAGCGTGGCCACGCCTATTCCCGTCCATCCCAGGATGAACAGCGCGGTTATCCCGCCGATGCGCAGCGAGCTTCTTCTGGAGAGTTCCGCACCAATCGTGTAAAAGGCAATGACCAACCCGGTCCAAACAAGGGTCTCGGGGTAGTTGAGGGCCCGCTCGACCACCCATGCACCGAGAATGACAAAGAACACAGGTGTCGGGTAGACCCTCCGCAACATCAACGGGACGGTCATCAGGATGATCAGGAAGAGTTGAAGCCCGTCGAACTCACGGGAGAACGCAGCAGCAATGTCAGGAGGGATCGCCAAACGACTGACCAAAGCGAGGGTCAAAGTTGCGGCTGCAATAAGTGCGTCGAGTCCCAGCTGCCGCGGTTGGATCTTCTCGAAGAGTTTCACCTGTTCAATGCTAAGACGACTGCGGCAGGCGGGCATCGGTCCAGAGGAGGATCGCTGCTCGTCCTCAGGTAGGAGAGCTCGACCTGAATGACGGCCCCGCGGCATGCCACCTCCGTGTTTATGGCACCTCGTCGTCCTACCCGGAGGAGTAGATGTGGATCCAACGATCGATGTGTGCCTCGATCCACTTGGTGTCAGGGGCCTCGCGAAGGATCATCCCCTTGAAGAAGATTCCTGCGACAAGATCGTCTGCCATCTGATGTGAATTGGTTTTTGCAGGGAGTTTTCCTTGTACGGCTGCATCCTCAATCAGACTGCTGATCGCCTCACGTCTTGCCTTCGTGATCTTGGTGTTCAGTCTCGCCATGTCCGGATCCCGTGTTGATTCGGCGTAAAAGGACGCAAGGATGCTTCGAGTGCTCTCGTCACTGAGCATCTCGCCGAGATGGCTGAATGTGAGAATCAGGTCGGCTCTCAATTCGCCGGTGTAACTGGCCTTGATTCGTTCCATCTTCTTGCCAACCGACTCGAACAGAAGTGCGTCACGTTCCGGCCAATGGCGGTAGATGGTTGAGCGGGCGACGCCGGAACGTTCGGAGATGGCTTCGACCGAGGTTCGACCGAACCCGCACTCGCCGATCAGCTCAGCGGTGGCCTCGAGCACCACTTTCCTGGTCCGCTCAATGCGAGGGTCGAGATCAGGCGGAATAGACATTGCCGGTATCAGCTTAACACGACAGCGGTGTTGCGCTATGCAACATAGATGTTCTATAGTACTCCATAACTGTCCCATAAGTTTCGACGCGAGGTGTGAAATGGCGCGAATATCCGAAGATCAGAAATACCAACGGCGGTGGTGGACCCTTGGTGTCCTCAGTCTCAGTCTTGTCATCATCGGGCTCGACAACACGATTCTCAACGTCGCCATCCCAACACTCCAGACAGAGCTCAGCGCCTCGGCTTCCCAACTCCAGTGGATGGTCGATTCCTACGTCCTGGTGTTTGCCGGAACGCTGCTCACCATGGGCGCATTGGGAGATCGCTTCGGGCGGGCCCGGTTCCTGTCGGCAGGTCTGGTGGTCTTCGGGCTCGCCAGCGGATACGCGGGCTTCACCGAGACAGCGGCTGAGCTGATTTCAGCGCGAGCAATCATGGGTATTGGTGCTGCCATGATCATGCCTGCAACTCTTTCGATCATCACTGATGTGTTCCCACGTGAGGAGCGCGGCCGTGCCATCGGAATCTGGGCAGCCGTTGCCGGTCTCGGGATTGGCCTTGGCCCAATTGTGGGTGGCATGCTTCTCGAGAACTACTTCTGGGGCTCCGTCTTCCTGGTGAACGTTCCAATCGTGATCACGGCTCTGATTCTGGGATATTTCCTGGTACCTGCGAGTCGCGATCCCGAAGCAACCCCACTCGACCTCAGAGGGGCCTTCACCTCCTTGGTGACGATCACAGCGTTGGTCTTTGGAATCATTGAGGGGCCCGCGGAGGGTTGGAGTTCGCCCCTCGTCATCGGTGCTTTTGCGATTGCGGCAGTGTTCGGAGCGGCGTTCGTGTGGATCGAACGCAGCGTGGAACATCCAATGTTGAATCTCGACTACTTCCGCAACCCGAGATTCTCCGGTGGTGCTACCGCAATCAGTGTCGCCTTCTTCTCCCTGTTCGGGGTGATCTTCCTGCTTACCCAATACCTGCAGTTCGTACTCGGATATTCCGCTCTCGAGGCCGGGGTGAGAACTGCGCCGATCGCGTTGGGAATGGTGATCGGAAGTGCAATGGCGCCACGGTTGGCTGAGAGGTTCGGCACCACCAAGGTGGTGGCGTTTGGCCTGTTCGTCCTCTCCGCGACACTCGTTTCATTCACGTTTTTGGGGGTGGCAACCGGTTACGCGGTGATTGGCGTGTCGATCGTCGCCATGGCGTTCGGAATGGGGAACATCATGGCCCCATCGACGGATGCCGTGATGGGTGCCGTCCCCGTCGCCAAGGCTGGTGTTGGTTCGGCGACCAACGATGTGACCCGCCAAGTGGCCGGAGCTATCGGTGTTGCTGTCATCGGATCGGTGTTCAACTCGGCTTACCAAACCAACATGGGTTCTGCGGTTGCACAGCTGCCACCCGAAGCGGCGGAAGCCGCCAGCAACTCAATTGGTGCCGCCCTCCAAATCGCGACGCAGCTTCCCGGGCCGGCTGGAGATGCGCTGGTGACGGCCGCTCGCCAGGGCTTCGTTGACGCTATGAGTGTTGCTATCTGGATTCCCGTTGTTGTCGCCTCCATGGCAGCCTTGTTGGTCCTCCGTTTCCTGCCGCCGCAACACCTACCTGCTGCAGAAGGACCTCGAGCGGTGACCTCCCCGGCACCAGTTAGTCAGGAGTCTGCATGAGTGATTGGAACCAGAAGAGCTGATCGAACCGGGCCGGAGCATACGGCAATCAGGTTTGCCAAATTGCTAGAACTGTCCAGGTGAGAATCCTCTTTGCCACAGCAGAGCTGGCTCCCCTGGTGAAAGTCGGGGGTCTCGCCGATGCCTCAGCGGGCTTGGTTGGAGCACTCCGGGCCAAAGGGTTCGAAGTCGACATCGTGTTACCGGACTACGGCGAGCTTCCCTTGGTATCGGCTGAACCCCAGGAACTCAGCGTCCCTCAATGGGCCGACCCGGCGACTGTTCGTCGGGGAATCCTCGGCGGCGTGGAGGTGTCGCTGGTGGCCGTGCCGGGGATGGCCCGCCCACATCCCTATCTGGATGCCG
>JAUXMQ010000100.1 GCA_030623125.1 Acidimicrobiia bacterium | reverse complement strand
GGATCGACACCGCAACGCCGATGACGGCGACCAGGATCAGAAGTTTGTCAAAGGCACCAGCATTGGTGCCGTCATTCTTGGAATTCATGGGCGGAACCGTAGTTGGAGCTCACCCGGATCAGACATGGGCCAAAGTCCCCTGAAGCTGTGACTCCTGCTTCCGTCATTGGATTAGTGAGCGGCTAGGTGCTGGCTCCGTGTTTTCCCTGCCCCCGACTAGCGTCCCTGCTGAATGGCCGACCAGGCGGACTTCGAGCGGGACGCAATGCAGTACACGCGTCAGTTGTATTCGGCCGCGATGCGAATGACCCGCAATCCTTCCGATGCAGAAGACCTCGTCCAAGAGACCTACCTCAAGGCGTACCGTGCCTATCACACGTTCCAGGAAGGCACCAATCTCAAAGCCTGGCTCTACCGGATACTCACCAACACCTATATCAACAAGTACCGCAAGGATTCTCGCCGGCCGTCAGAGGTCGATCTCGGCACTGTTGAGGACATGTACCTGTACCGGCGGCTTGGATCCGAGGAGTCTGCCGAGGCCGCCAGAACGACGGAGGACAGGGTTCTCGACGGCATGGTCGAGTCCGACGTGAAGCAGGCCGTCGAGGAACTCCCGGAGAGCTTCAGGATGCCGGTTCTGCTCGCCGACCTGGAAGGTTTCTCATACAAGGAGATCGCCGAGATCCTCGACATTCCCATCGGCACGGTGATGTCCCGTCTTCACCGCGGAAGAAAAGCGATGCAGAAGAGGTTGTGGGAATTTGCAAAGCAGCGAGGGCTGCTACCGGAGGACGCGAAGAGACCATGAACAAGGACTGCGACGAGGCACTCGAGAATCTCTATTTGTATCTCGATTCCGAGCTCGATGCGGTGAGCTCGGAGAAGATCCGCGCTCATCTGGAGCAGTGCAAAGGCTGTGGCCCTGCGTTCGACTTCGAGGGTCGTCTCAAGAGCGTGGTCAGGGAACGTCTCGACGAGGATGTTCCCGACAGTGTTGTCGACAGGGTTCGAGTCGCCCTGCGAGCCGAGACCGCACCCGATTCTCGGTTGGTTGGCGACCGCGTTGGCCCGTGGGTCGTCTGGTTTCCATGAAGGCAACAGGTCGCATCGCCGCGGTCTCACTGGCACTGGGAGTCCTCTTCGTGCTGTTTGCTCTTCCGGCAGTAGCTCAAGAAGAGGAAGAGACCACGGAGCCCGCCACGATTTCGGAGAGCTCCGGTCTCGAGCCTGCCGTGCCGATCCCAGCAGACTCGCCTCTCGAGCCTTTGCCGGACTGGACCTATCGTTACATGATTCCGACCACGCTTGCGCTGGCCGCCGTGGTCATCCTTCTCACGTCGATCCGGTACTTCACCAACGTCGTCCGCAAGCGGTATCGAATCGTCGAAGAGTGACTTCTCAACGACCCGGCACGGGTCGTCTCGTCGGCAAGATCGCAGGCACCTACCCGCTGGCAGAGACCTATCACACCGCTGCCCTTGCAGTGGAGATGCAGCGTCTGACGTTGGAAGTGTCGAAGATCGTCCCGGAAGCAACCGGTCTCCAACTGCCGGGGTCACCGGACACCACTGTGATCGGGCGCACCGAGTGGATCGAGCGTAACGTCGCCACGTTTGCCCACTTCACCGAGCCTGCGCGCAGACATCTCGAAGAGCGGATGGCCGAGTCGGGCCCGGCGGGTCAACGAGCGGCATCGATGGCGGGAGTGGTCATGCAGGCGGAAACCAGGGCCGTTCTCAGCGTTCTCTCTCGCAAGGTGCTCGGCCAATACGAGTTGGTTCTCCCGACTGGTGAAAGCGGTGACACCGTTGCCTACGTCGGCCCGAACATCATGCAGATCGAGCGGATTCATCAGTTTCGACCTTCGGAGTTTCGTTTCTGGGTCGCCCTTCATGAGCTGACCCATCGAGCGCAGTTTCAGGGGGTAGCCTGGTTGAGGGACTACTTCCTCTCCCTGGTGACCGAGTTGGTCGACCAGTCAGCACCAGAACAGGGACGTCTCGGCCACGTGATGAACGAGCTGAATCAGCGCAAGGCCGCCGGTCGGCCCCTGATCGATGAGCGGGGGCTTTTCGGCCTGTTCGCCTCCCCTGAGCAGAACGCTGTCCTCGACAGGGTCCAAGCTCTCATGTCCCTACTCGAAGGTCACGGCCACGTTGTCATGGACCGGGTCGGGGCCGAGCACCTCCGCTCACAGAAACGGATGAGTCGGGTATTGAAGGGTCGCCGCCAGGACAAACGAACGGCCGCCTTTTTCCGGCTGACCGGACTCGAGATGAAGCTCAAGCAGTACAAGATGGGGGAGCGTTTCGTTCTCTCCGTGGAGCGCCAGGCCGGTTGGGAGACGATCAATCTCGCATTTCGTGGCGCCGGCAGCCTTCCCACACTGGCCGAAATCGAGAACCCGAACCAATGGCTGGATCGCGTCGTCTGACCGAATTGGCCGAAGACGTCTCGGCCAGGCTTGACCTTCCCGACGGGCCTCTGGTGGTGGCCTTGTCCGGCGGCGCAGATTCGGCTGCGTTGCTGTACCTGTGTGCAGACCCCGGCACGGAGACCAGGGCGCTTCACGTCAACCATGGATTGGCCCATTCCGACATGATGGAGTCAGCAGCGGGTGACATCGCCCAGCGACTCGGGATCGATCTCGACGTGGTCGCGGTGACGGTCGAGGAAGGGCCGTCCCCCGAAGGCCAGGCTCGCCGGGCCCGTTACGCGGCCTTCGTCGACAGGACCGGTGAGGGGGACAGGCTTCTAACCGCCCACACTCGTGATGACAATGTCGAGACGGTTGTCTTCAACCTGATTCGGGGCACAGGCCCGAGAGGGCTGGGGGGCATCCCCTACCACCGTCTTCACAACGTGTTCCGGCCGATGTTGACGATCACCCGTTCCGAGACAAGGGAGATCGCCGCCCTCGCCGGTCTTCCCTTCATGGACGATCCGATGAATGACGACCCGGGTCTGACGCGAAACGTCATCCGATCCCGGGTGATCCCGATGCTCGTCGAGCTGAATCCTCGACTCTCCGAGTCCATAGCCCGGATGGCCACCACGGTGGGCTCGGACAGCGCCTATCTCGATGACGAGGCGGCGCAGGTCCGAATACTGCATGGTGATGACTCCGTTGGGGTTGCCGTCGGTGATCTCCTCGCAGTAGCGAAACCTCTGGGAGATCGGATCCTGAAGACCATGTTGACCCATGCGGTGGGGCCGGAGGGCGTATCCGCCGAACGGGTCGGCAACCTGTGGTCTGTAGCCCGCGCCGAGACGGCGGCGGTCGAGCTGGCTCCGGAAGTCAGGGTGGTTCGGCGGGGCCCGTTGCTCGTTGTCGAGACCGGGTCCGAAGGGTTCGACGTTCGGCCCGTCACGCTTTCCCCCGGTAGACATCGTTCCGGACGGGTCGAGTTCGATGTCCTATCGCACGACGGCCCATGCATGGTTGCCCCACTGAGCGCCTGGGCGGCGATTTTTCCCGCCAACACCCAGTTGGCCGTCGGATCCGATGGGGTGGTGACCGCAGACGAAGAGCCTGCCTGGACGCCGGGTGGGAAACGTTTGCCCGTCGCCTGGTACGAGCCGGGCTCGGTCGGCTACCTTTCTATCTTCGCCAAAGAGGTAACCGGATGGACATCAAGCCCCTGATCACAGCCGAGCAAATCGATGACAAGCTCAGGGAGATCGGTCAGCAGATCACTGAGGACTATGCCGGCAAGGAGGTCTTGCTGGTCGGAGTGCTCCGTGGAGCGTTCATGGTGATGGCCGACCTGGCCCGTCACATAGACCTGCCCTGCGAGTTCGACTTCATGGCCGTCTCCTCGTACGGGGCGTCGACGCAGACGTCGGGTGTGGTGAGAATCCTCAAGGATCTCGATGAGGAGATCGAAGGGCGCCATGTCCTCATCGTCGAGGACATCATCGACTCCGGTCTCACCCTGAACTACCTGATCAAGAGTCTTCGGGTGCGCCGACCCGAATCTCTGGAGATCGCCACGCTTCTTCTCAAGGAGGGGATTCAGAGGGTTCCCTTGGACGTGAAGTACACAGCCTTCACCATCGGTCCGGAATTCGTAGTCGGATACGGGCTTGACTACGCGGGCAAGTATCGAAACCTTCCCTATATCGGTGTCATGGGGGGCGACTTGTAGGAGAGCGGGGTTCGACTATTCGCTGTCCGGGCGTAGCATTGATACCCACCGCTCCCCCTATTTGAGGTTTTCGTGAACAAGACTCTCCGAACTCTGGTGATCTACGGCATGTCGATCATTCTCGTCGCCATCCTCTTCTCGTGGTGGTTCGACCAGGTGTCCGGCCCCGAAGAGATCCCCATCTCCCAGTTCGTGGAGAACATCGAAGACGGCACGTACAGCGAGATCACTCTTCTTGGACGCTCCCGTCAAGCCGGTGGCCGAACGACCGACAGCGTTGCCGAAGAGGGCGCCTTCGATCACATAGCCAACTACGTCGAGGGCTTTGAGGACCAGTTGACGGCCACCATCGAGGAGTCAGGGACACCGTGGTCCACCGACCCGGAGCCCCCCGGTTTCTGGGAGGTTCTCATCAGCTTCCTCCCATGGCTCTTTCTGCTCGGCTTCATGGTCTTCATCTTCATGCAGATGCAGGGTGGCGGGAATCGTGTCATGCAGTTCGGCAAGTCCAAGGCCAAGTTGGTCACCAAGGACCAGCCCAAAGTCACATTTGACGATGTTGCCGGTCTCCTCGAGGCCAAAGAGGAGTTAGAGGAGATCAAGGACTTTCTGGCCAACCCGGACCGCTATCGGCAGATGGGCGCGAAGATTCCCAAAGGAGTTCTTCTCTTCGGGCCTCCGGGCACCGGCAAAACCCTGCTCGCCAAGGCGGTGGCCGGCGAAGCCGGAGTCCCGTTCATGGCCATATCGGGCTCAGAGTTCGTCGAGATGTTCGTGGGTGTTGGTGCCGCACGAGTCCGAGACTTGTTTGAACAGGCCAAGCAAAGCGCCCCGTCGATTGTCTTCATTGACGAGATCGATGCGGTCGGTCGTCACCGAGGCGCAGGTCTTGGCGGTGGTCACGATGAGCGGGAGCAGACACTCAACCAACTGCTGGTCGAACTCGACGGCTTCGAAGGCAACAGCGGTGTGATCGTCATGGCTGCCACCAACCGACCTGACATCCTCGACCCGGCGTTGCTCCGCCCCGGTCGATTCGACCGCCAGATTGCCGTCGACGCCCCCGATATCGAAGGTCGGGCGGCCATTTTGGCCGTCCATGCCAAGGGAAAGCCCCTGTCGGACGAGATTGATCTCGAAGTTCTGGCCCGTCGAACACCGGGGTTTACCGGGGCCGACCTCGCCAACCTGATCAATGAGGCGGCGTTGCTTACTGCCAGGGGCCGTAAGAAGGAAATCACCATGGACGAGCTCGAAGAGGCCATCGACCGTGTCAT
>JAUXMQ010000134.1 GCA_030623125.1 Acidimicrobiia bacterium | reverse complement strand
ATTACGTGGGAATGGTTGCAACGGAGTGGGTCACGGCTGACGGCTGTATGGCTGGAGATAGTCCGGGGTCGGGATGCCGTGGCGAAGGTCGGCTGATGGCTCGGCTTCCCCGGCGACGACGTTGAATGGAACGACGCCTGCCCACGCATCCGACATCAGATCAGCAGGATCATCGTCGGGCCCCCCCGAGCGCACCTTGGCCGAGACCTCGTCGAGGGAGAGCTCGATGACCGCGGTCTGTTTGATCTCAGACGCGGTCGGCCGGCGGATATCGAGGACTCGGCCAGGGATCAGGCTGTCGACGATCACGTCCAGGGCCTTCTCCTTCTCCTCGCCGGAGAGAAGACGTCCCTGTCCGTGCACCACCACGCTGCGATAGTTGGCGGACGAGTGGAATCCGCTCCGCGCCACCACCAGCCCGTCTATGTGGGTCACTCCGACGCTCAGAGGCGAGCCATCCCTGACTGCCTTGACCAGACCCGAGGTGGCAGAACCGTGGAGCAGTAATCGGTCACCGCTCCGCACGTACAACGTCGGGATCACCACCGGGCGGTCCTCGATGACATATGCAGCGTGACAAACGAGACCTTCATCGAGGATCTCGTTGATCTTCTCGCGATCTTCGACTCCCCGCTCGGGAAGTCTGCGTATGCGTGTCTTCTCGCTCATGAGCGCTCGGACTTTGCCTCGCGGGTCATCAAGCTGAGGACGGCATCCCTCGGATGAAGGCCATCGTGCAGCACTTGCCCGACGTGTTCGACAATCGGCATCTCGATGCCGGCACGAGCAGCGAGACCGAGGACGCTCTTCGTGGTCTTGATCCCTTCGGCGACCATTCTCATCTCGGCAACCACCTCATCGAGGCTCCTCCCCTCGGCAAGTCTTACTCCGACACGGTGGTTTCGACTGCGGGTGGAGCTACAGGTTGCAATCAGGTCACCCATGCCGGCGAGCCCGGCAAAGGTAGCCGGTCTTCCACCCAGCGCCACCCCGAGACGTGTCAGCTCCGCCAGGGCTCTGGTGATCAGGGTGGCCCGGGAGTTGTCGCCGAATCCCAGGCCATCCGACATCCCGGCGGCGATGGCCATCACATTCTTGAGGGCACCTCCCAACTCGCAGCCCGCCACGTCGTCGTTGGTATAGACACGGAAGGTCGGTCCCATGAGGACATCCTGAATGGAGCGAGCCGCGTCGGCATCTCGCATTGCGATGACTGTCGCGGTCGGTTGCCCCTCGATGACTTCGGAGGCGAGGTTGGGGCCGGTGAGAACACCCACCCGCGATGAGACGTGGTCTGGAGCCTCGGCAGCCACGACTTCGGTCATGGTCGCCAGCGTGTCTTGTTCGATGCCCTTTGTCAGGGACACGATCGGGGTACCGGAGCGGATGGTCGCCGCCGCCGCTTTGAAGACGGCCCTGAAACCATGCGATGGGACCGCGATCACCACGGCGTCGGCGTCCCGTACCGCCGTCTCCAGCTCGGATGTCGCCTCGAGGAGCTCAGGCAGTCGGTGGCCAGGGAGGTAGTCGTTGTTCTCTCTCGTCTCGTTGATTGCCGAGGCGAGCTCACTGCGACGTGCCCAGAGTGTGGTGGAGACAGATCTCGCCGCAAGAGAAGCCACCGTGGTTCCCCACGACCCCGCGCCGATGACGGAGATGCGTTGCATTGGTAGAACGGTAGCTAGGAGCGTTACTCGTTAGACCGGCGCAGTTTCTACCCTGCTTCGCCGATGAGTCTTTCCATCGGAATCGTCGGTTTGCCGAATGTTGGCAAGTCCACCCTGTTCAACGCATTGACCAATGTCGGGGTCCTCGTCGCCAACTATCCGTTTGCGACCATCGATCCCAATACCGGGGTCGTCCCCATCCCCGATGGACGTCTCGAGACGCTGGCAAAGGTTTTCGGATCGAAGAAGATCACACCGGCCACGGTCACTTTTGTCGACATCGCCGGTCTGGTGAAGGGGGCAAGCGAGGGTGAGGGTCTGGGCAACCAGTTCCTTGGCAATATCCGTGACGTAGATGCGATCTGTCACGTTGTGCGTGCCTTTGTGTCCTCCAGCGTTGCCCACGTCGATGACGATTTCGATCCGCGAAGGGACATCGAGACCGTCGAGGTGGAGTTGGCGATTGCAGACCTCGAAACGATCGACAGGCGTCTGCCCCGCCTGGAGAAAGAAGCCACCATCGACAGAAGGCTTCAATCCCGGGTCGATCTCTTTCAGAACCTTCGCAGTGTCGTTGCATCCGGGGAGATGGTGAGTCACAGCCCTGCTCTGATGAGTCGCCTAACCGAGTTCGCCGACCTCACTCTTCTCACGGCCAAGCCCGTCATCTATGTCTTCAATGCCGACGAGAGCCTGCTCGCGTCCCCAGATCGCAAGTCGGATCTCGCTGCCATCGTGTCACCCGCCGAGGCCTTGTTCCTGGACGCACAGATAGAGGCCGAACTGACCGAGCTGACTCTCGAGGATCGAGTCGAGTTGCTGGCGTCGGTCGGTCAGGACGAGCCCGGTCTGAACGCTGTGATCCGCATGGCCTATCGAGTTCTGGGTCTTCAGAGCTATCTCACGGGTCGCGAGAAGGAGACACGTGCTTGGACGATTCACACCGGTGCCACCGCTCCCGAAGCGGCAGGTGTGATTCATACCGACTTCCAGCGTGGCTTCATAGCGGCCGAAGTGGTGGACTACGACAGTTTGGTGGACGCCGGTTCCTGGCAGACGGCTCGCTCCATGGGCCTGATTCGAACCGAGGGCAAGTCATACGTCATGAAACCCAACGACGTTGTGGAATTCCGATTCAATGTCTGAACCGGTGCCCGGTGGCCCCACGCGCTGTGTTCGGATTCGCCTTATGATGTAGCTGTCAAAGACGTCGACGGGAGAGCCCCGACCAAGGGGCGCCGAAGGGGCAACTCCTTCCCGGAATCTCTCAGGCCAGAAGGACCGTCGGTCGAGACACTGCTGAAGGGCACGACAGCGGGAAGGGCAAAGTCGTTTAGGAGACACCAATGCCCCATCCCACCGAAAGGTTCGCAGACCGACACATTGGACCACGCAGTGCCGACGTCGAGAAGATGCTTGCCACCATCGGGGCAACAACGCTCGATGACCTGATAGGTCAAACGGTTCCCGAGTCCATTCTCGACACACATTTGGATCTTCCCGATGCCCTCACGGAACCCGAGGTTGTAGCGAGGCTCTCCGAGCTCGCCGGGCTGAACAAGGTGCTCACCTCCCTCATCGGGCTCGGTTATCACGACACGATCATGCCTCCGGTGATCCAGAGGAATGTCCTCGAGAATCCGGCGTGGTACACCTCCTATACCCCCTATCAGCCCGAGATCTCCCAGGGTCGCCTCGAGGCGCTCCTCAATTTCCAGACGATGGTCTCCGATCTCACCGGTCTGAGCATCGCCAATGCCTCCCTTCTCGATGAACCAACCGCAGCCGCCGAGGCCATGGCAATGTGCCGTCGTCTTCATCGCGGCGGCGGCAAGATCTTCTACGTAGATCCAGATTGTCACGAGCCCACGAAGGCCGTCGTCGGTACCAGGGCAGAAGCCGTCGGAATCGAAATCCGTGACCTTGACGATGACGCAGATCCGTCCCTCGCTTTTGGTGTACTTCTCCAGTATCCGGGTTCGAGCGGCGCGATTCGGGATCACCGGGACCTCACAGGTTCTTTTGGCGAGGCCAATGCTCTCGTCGTGGTCGCCGCCGACCTTCTCTCATTGACGATGCTGACGCCGCCGGGGGAGTGGGGAGCCGACATCGTCGTCGGCTCGGCGCAACGTTTTGGGGTGCCTCTTGGATATGGAGGACCCCACGCCGGGTTCATTTCCACCAGTGAGAAGCTGGTCAGAGGTCTACCAGGGCGTCTGGTTGGTGTCTCCAAGGACCGCGCCGGTCGCCCCGCTTATCGGCTTGCGCTTCAAACGAGGGAACAGCACATCCGTCGTGAGAGGGCGACTTCCAACGTCTGCACTGCCCAGGTCCTTCTGGCGGTGATCGCCGGTCTCTACGGGTGCTGGCATGGACCCGAAGGTCTCAAGGCGATTGCCGGCGAAGTGAATCGACTCACGACTCTTCTGGCAAAGGGTTTGGCCGAGTCGGACTTTCAACTCACGAGCGAGACGTGGTTTGACACCATCACGGTTCGGGCACCGGGGAGGGCCAAGGAGATTCTGGCCGGCGCCTTGAAAACCGGCATCAACCTGGGTCTCGTCGACAACGACCATGTACGGGTCTCACTCGATGAGAAGACCACCGAGGAGATCGTTCTGAAGGTCCTCGCGGCATTTGGGGCGGAGAAGCCTCGTTCCTTCAGTGTCGGTGGCATCCCGGCCGAAGCGGCGAGAGAATCCCCATTCATGACCCATCCTGTGTTCGGTCTCTACCAGTCGGAGCATGAGATGCTTCGTTATCTGCGAAAACTCGCCGACCGGGACCTGGCGTTGGACCGCAGCATGATCCCGCTCGGTTCGTGCACCATGAAACTCAACGCGACAACGGAGATGATCCCGATCACCTGGTCGGGATTTGCCGACCTTCACCCATATGTTCCGCTCGATCAGGCTGCAGGGT
>JAUXMQ010000171.1 GCA_030623125.1 Acidimicrobiia bacterium | reverse complement strand
GGCATCGGAACGACGTCAGGCACCGCCTACCTCTGCGTTGCAGATTCCAGCGGAATGGCTGTGTCCATCATCCAATCGAACTACCGGGGCACAGGGTCCCCTTTTGGGGCTGCCCGATCCGGGTTCGTGTTGCAGGACCGCGGTGGAGGGTTCAGTCTCACTTCCGGACACCCCAACGAGCTGGCTCCGCGGAAAAGACCACTGCACACGCTGTCGCCAACTCTCTGGACGGCCGGGACCAGCCCAAAATGGGTGCTCGGGACACGTGGCGGTTCAGTTCAACCACAGCTTGTCGCTCAAGTCGGGGCGGATGCGATCCTCGGAGGCGACGAACTCGAGACGGCACAGTCGGCCCCGCGTTGGACTATCTCCGATTTTGGGCCTTACTCAGAATCGAGACTCTTGGTTGAACCCGGAATGTCCACCGCCACACTCACCGATCTGCGATCGCGGGGACATGTCATCGAGGAGCTCGACGCTCAACAGCCCGGATGGGGACCGCTCTCCTTGATCGAGTTGGAAGGGGACACCCGTCGCTCCGCACCCGACCCGAGGGTCGACACCGCCACCTCGCTCATCTTCTAGCGGTCCGGTTGCTAGGACTGCAGGTCTGCAATCACCTGCCCGAGCGCGTCGGGCTCGATGCCCACCGCCGAGCCAACCGTGTAGAACCCCACGCGTTGAATCCGGTTGCCATAGCGGTCCTTGATGGCCTGAGAGAGCTTGTCGATGGGAGCGGCGACCCCGACGTCGAGAACCGCCTGGTCGGGGACAACATCGGCCATCTCCGCCCACCGACCTCTCTTCGACATCGAGTGAAGCTCATCGCCGAAGTCCCATCCGCTCGCTTCCAATACCGGCTTGTACGAGGGAGTCGACGCATAAAACGAAATCTGCTGACGAACAGGGTCCATTGCCTGCTCCACATCCGAGTCGCTCTCACCGGTCATGACAAAAACCGTGGTAGTCCGTTCCACATCCTCCATGGAACGCCCCGCGGTCTCCGCGCCCTTTGTCATGTTCGGCAGAACAATCTCATCGAGATAGGCCACCGTGTGGAATGGATGCACATGGAATCCGTCGCAGATCTCACCGGCCAACCCACTCAGGTAGGGGCCGACACCCGCGATGTAGACAGGGATGTCGGGTTGCGGGATGGGACCCGGATCGAAGAACGGGGTCATGAGGGAGAACTTGTAGAACTCGCCCTCATACTCGAGAGGGGTCGAGTTCTGCCACGTAGCCCAGATCGCTCTCACCGCGAGGATGTAGTCCCTCAATCTCGGCCCCGGACTCCCCCACTCTGTGCTGAATCGTCGGGTGATGTGAGCCCGAATCTGGGTGCCAAGACCGAGCAGAAATCTTCCTTTGGATAGTCGCGAAAGGTCCCACGACGTCATCGCCATGACCATCGGCGAACGGGGAAAAGCAACAGCGATCGCCGTGCCCAACTCGAGCCCTGGTGCGGCGTCGGCGGCAAAAGCAAGAGGCAGGAACGGGTCGTACTGGGTCTCGGCTGAAAAGAACCCGTCGTATCCCAGCTTCTGGGCGTTGCGGGCAAGCTCCGAAGCGGCATCCGGGGGAGATGGCGGGAAGTAAAAGTCGACCTTCATGATGCCAGCGTAGAGGACCGCTCCAGTACGGGTACCCTTGACGTCATGTTGAAGAAGATGGCCAAGGCAATCGGGCTGATCGGCGGGGCAGTGGCCGTGCTTTGGGCGATGAGAGACCGCTTCGTCTCGGTGGCGACCTCCAGAGAACCCGAACCACCCACGTTCCGAACTCCTCGCGCCGGCGCCGGTCAGAGCATTGAGGTGATTGACGGAATAGGGCCCGTATTCGCCACACGACTCGCGGAGGCCGGGATGGAAGACATCGCCTCCCTGGCCGAGGCCTCGCCGGATTCCGTCGCCGAAGCGGCCGGCGTCAGTGGCGCCCGCGCTCGCTCCTGGATCGAGCAAGCCCAGCAATCCACGTAGTGACATGCCTTACCTCCACGCTCCGGAGGATCTGGCTGGGGTAGTTGGCGACGAGCCTTCGTATCGTCTCGATCAGTTGCGCGATTGGCTCTACCGAACTCCGGTACTACACGCCGAAGACATGACCAACCTCCCCGGAAGGCTGCGAGCCGACCTGGCCGAGACACTTTGGCCATTCAAAGTGGAGATGGAGCAGCGTTCAGACCGGGGAACCACGAGGAAGTGGCTGTTCCGCGCCGCCGACGGAGCTGCCATCGAAACGGTTCTCATGGGCTACCGCAAGCGCGCGACCCTCTGCATCTCGAGTCAGGCGGGCTGTGCCCTTGCCTGCACTTTTTGCGCCACTGGCCAGTTCGGGTTCGAACGGCATCTCGAAGCAGGCGAGATCGTGGCCCAAGTCGCCTACGCCCAGGCATTCCTGCGTCAGATAGGAATGCCAGGAGTACCCGATCGGGTCACCAATGTCGTGTTCATGGGCATGGGAGAACCGCTCGCCAACTATGACCGCGTTCGTGAGGCATTGCGCCGGATGATCGAGGTGATGGGGATGTCGGCGCGATCGATCACGGTGTCGACCGTGGGAATGGTTCCCGGTATCAACCGTCTCGCCGAGGACCCCTGGCCGGTCTATCTGGCGATAAGCCTCCACGCAGCCGATGACGAGTTGAGATCGTCGCTCGTCCCAATCAACAAGCGATACCCGATCGAAAGATTGGAGGAAGCGGCGTGGGGCTACTTCGAGAAGAAGGGAAGACGACTGTCCATTGAGTGGACAATGATGGACGGGGTCAACGACACCGATGACCAGGCGAGAAAACTCGCAGCCATCGCAAAGCGTCTCAGGGCACATGTCAACCTGATTGCTCTCAACCCGACACCTCTCAGCAACGAGCGGGCATCATCGAGATTGCATATTGCCGAGTTCGCCCGGATTCTGGAGTCGCTAGGCGTCAATGTGACGATTAGAGACACCCGGGGCAAGGACATCGACGCGGCCTGTGGTCAACTCAGGGTTATGTCTAGCAATCGTTCGGAAGCTGGTTAGGCTCACCTCCGCGGAGCGGTTTCAGGGGCTGAAGGAGTCTGCCTTCAATGCCTGCAAAGAATCGTTTTCGCGCTCTCGCCGTAGGAGCAGGTCTCGCGTTGCTGGTGACACTGTTCTCGGTTGATTACACGGTGGAGCGCGGTGACACACTCGGGAAGATTGCAAGAGAGCATGGAATCTCCCTGGCTGAGCTCGTCGAGGCAAACGACATCACCAACCCGAACCTCATCCACATCGGCCAGGTTCTGATTGTCCCCGGCGAGGAGGGTGAGTCCGAGGTGATTCACATAGTCGCCCGCGGCGAGACCCTGGGCAAGATCGCCCGCAAATACGGATCGTCGGTATCAGCTCTGGCAGAGAAGAACGGCATCTCCAGACCCAATCTCATTCGCATCGGCCAGAGTCTCATCGTCTCCGGTAGCGCATCGGTCGGGAGTTCTGGCGAAACCTCAGGCGGAGATGACGTCAAGTCTCCATCCACCCCCGCCACCCATTCGGGCTCACACATTGTCCAGCGCGGCGAGAGCATCGAGAGCATCGCAGCCGAACACGGTGTCACGGTTGAACAGATTGCCCGCGCCAACGGGATCCTCAATCGTGTGATCTACACCGGATACAACCTCTTACTGGACGGGCCGGGTTACGTCGCCGAGGGAGGCGGGACAGGTGAGACCTCATACATCGTCAAGCGCGGAGACCGACTGGGAGACATAGCTGGCAGGCATGGGACCACAATCTCGGAGGTCTCGAGAGCCAACGGCATCTCCAACCCCAACCTGATCCAGGTAGGTCAGGTCCTGGTTGTCCCCGGTGGCTCCAGTTGGGTGTGTCCCGTCGAGGACGCCCGGTTCTTCAATAGCTGGGGAGCCCCTAGAGG
>JAUXMQ010000068.1 GCA_030623125.1 Acidimicrobiia bacterium | reverse complement strand
CGGGATCGCGCCGTTTGTAGATGAAAGCCACCGATGCCCCGAGATGTCGGGCGTAGCGCTCAGCCCGCTTCACACCCCCGGAGTCCGGGGAGAGGACCGTGGTCTTGCCCTCGATCTTGTCTGCCAGATAGTCGGTGAGGATGGGAAGGGCCGTCAGAGAGTCAAATGGTTTCGAGATGAATCCCTGGAGCTGGCCAGTGTGCAAATCGACGGAGACAAGACGATCGGCCCCGGCCTTCATGAAGAGATCGCTGATGAGCCGTGCCGTGATCGGCTCACGAGGAAGCACCTTCTTGTCCTGCCTCGAGTAGCCAAAGAACGGCATGACAGCGGTGATGCTCCGAGCAGACGCCCTTTTGAGGGAATCGATCGTGATCAACTGCTCCATGATGTTGTCATTGATGGGATTGCAGTGACTTTGGAGGACGAAACAGTCGGAGCCACGAACACTCTCAGTGGGCCGGACATAGATCTCGCCATTTGCGAATGAGGACCTCTCCAACGGACCGAGCTGGATGCCCAGAACCTCGGCGACTTCCTCGGCGAGGGGCTCGTTTGAGCCGCCGGTGAAAACCATCATTCTGTTGCGTGAGACGATGTCCACGTCAGTCCTCGGGTTCCGTTGCGGCTTTACGCGCTTCGCGATGGTCAGCGTAGCCAGGTATCTCTATTTGCTCGGATCGCTCTATCGCCAGCGCCCCCTCCGACACGTCTTCGGTGATCACCGAGCCCGCGCCGGTTACCGCTTTGTCACCGATCTTCACGGGGGCCACGAGCATCGTGTCCGACCCGATGAAGACGTCTTCGCCTATCTCTGTCGGATACTTCCCGTCTCCGTCGTAATTGCAGGTGATGGTCCCGGCGCCGATGTTGGACCGTGCCCCAATGGTGGCGTCACCCAGGTAGGCGAGGTGGGGGGCTTTGGCGCCCTTGCCAAGCGTCGTGTTCTTGGTCTCGACGAAGGTCCCTGCCTTGGCCCCGTCTTCGAGCACGGACCCAGGACGAAGCGAGGCGTAAGGACCCACTTCACAGTGTTCGCCAATGCTTGCCGATCGCAGTACCGAGTACCAAACGGTCGAGCCCCGACCAATCGATGAATCCACGGCAAAAACGTCTGGCCCGATTTGTGCGTCGGCTGCCACAGAGGTCGAGCCCTCGAGATGAACACCCGAGTACAGGCGGGCGCCGGGCTCGACATGAACCGTGTCGTCGACATAGGTTCGGTCCGGATCCTGCATCCACACCCCGGACTCCATGAGTCGGCTGTTGGTGCGTTGCTGGAGAGCCTTTCGTGCTTCCGCTAGTTGGTCCTGGGAATTGATTCCCATCACCTCCTGGGCCGATGCCATTACTGCCTCCAGTCTGTCACCTTTGCCGACCAGAATCCCGGCAACGTCGGTCAAGTAGTACTCACCCTGGGCGTTGTCATTGGAGACTTCCTGGAGTGACTCCTCCAGATGCCCGGCTCGAAAAGCGTAGACGCCGGCATTGATCTCGGTGATGAGTCGCTGCTTGGCGGTGCAGTCTCGATCCTCCACAATCCCCACCACTTGTCCCGCGGCATCCCGCACCACACGGCCATAACCCGACGGATCATCGAGGTCGGTCGTCACCATCCTCGCGTCGGCACCGGAACTCAGATCGGCTAGGTCGGCAATGAGATCGTGAGTGAGAAGCGGCATGTCGCCGTAGAGAACGACAATCGTGTCGCCCGGGTCGATCGAAGGGATGGCCTCGAGACCGACCTGTGTTGCATGACCGGTTCCCAGTTGCTCCTCCTGAACGGCGACCACAACGTCATCGGCCAGGACGGACCGAACCCGATCAGCACCGTGACCGATGACGACAACGGTCGAAGCCGGCTCAAGTGGACGGACCGCCTCAAGGACCCAACTGATCAGCGCCCGGCCGGCGAGCGGATAGGCAACTTTGGGCAGGTTCGACATCATCCTCTTGCCCTGGCCTGCGGCGAGGACAATCACGTGTACTGACAAATGGCTCGCCTTTCTCCGAAGTCGGCTGGGGAGGCAGGACTCGAACCCGCTCTTACAGGACCAAAACCTGCCGTGCTACCGGTTACACCACCCCCCACTTGGGGATATACCCAGGTTACCGCCAGGGCCGCTGAAGGCTAGACGGGAGCTACTCCATGGGATCTCAACCCCACCCCGACCGACACATCGCAGAGGTCGGCGATCGATGAGGCGGCATCCTCCGCTTCAGCTGTCGACTCGAAGTATCCGAAGCACGCCGAACCGGACCCGGTCATCGAGACCGCCGTACCCCACGTCTGGCGCAAATCGGCGATGAAGTCGCCCAGTCGTGGCTCGATGTCGAGCGCAGCGGGCGAAAGGTCGTTGCGCATGGGCATACCGTCTCTGAGCTGGGGTGGCAGACCTGCGTCGGCCACTGCCTCACCTCGGGGGCCTCCCATGTCGTCCCAGCGCTTGTAGACGTCAGCGGTGACCAGACCGAAGACGGGGACGGCAATCGCCACAGAAAACCCTTCGAGTGGTTCGACAGCGGCGACCGTCTCCCCTGCCCCCGTCATGAGCAGCGAGCCACCGGTGAGAAAGAGTGCGACGTCTGCGCCCACCTTCGGCGCTACCTCGATCGCGAGCGACTCGGAGAGGATCCCCATGTCGACAGCGGCTTGGAGGGCGGCAGCAGCGTCCGAGCTTCCCCCGCCCAGACCGGCAGCAACAGGAAGACGTTTCTCCAGCGATAAAGCCAGAGGGGGCACAAACCCGCGAGTGCGGGCAGCCTCCAGAGCCTTCAAAACCAGATTCTCGTCAGCGTCGATCTCGGCGCCCGCGATCTCGAGCGTGTCCTCCCCTTCGCCCTCTTCAACGCTGAGTCGGTCGCACCACGCGATCGTCTGAACGAGGGACTCCAGAGGGTGCAAACCGTCGGAGCGTGGCGAGCTGACCAGCAAGGACAGGTTGAGCTTGGCGGGCGCTTCGTAAGTGGTCATTGCACGATCTCCGCAAGACGCAAGTAATCGGAAGCCGCCAGGTCCTCCGCCCTGTCGGTCGGATCCAGACCTGCCTGAATCAGGACCTCCACCGGATCATCGAAGACCGAGGCCAGCGATTTCCGCAGCATCTTCCTTCTCTGTCCAAAACCGGCGCGTGCGATCACAACCGCCTGGTCGGAATGTGGTGGAGAAGGCTTCCTGGTCAGCAACACAACCGCCGACTCCACGCGAGGCGGCGGATAGAACACCTGTGGCGGAACACGAAAGACAATCGACGCCTCGGTATAGATACCGACCACAACGGACGGCACCCCGTAGGCGGAGGTTCCCGGGGCGGCGGTAAACCTCTCAGCTACTTCTCGCTGAACCATCACCACGAATCGTTCGATCGCATCAACCCTTCTCACCGCGTCGATGACGAGCGGAGTCCCCACGTTGAAAGGAAGGTTGGCGACCATGGCCCAGCGCCCGGCGCCCAACGTCTTCACAAGATCCACCTTGGTGACATCGCAAAATCGCAACTCGACGTCAAGGCCTTCTGTGACTTCTTCGAGAACAGGTTTCAGTCCCTGATCGATCTCATAGGCCACGACGTGGGCGCCTGTGGTCCCAAGAGCTCGTGTGAGGGTCCCCGTGCCGGCGCCAACCTCGATGACGTTGTCTCCCGTTCCGACCGCGGCAACCGAAACGATCTTTCTGGTGATATTGGCGTCGGCGAGGAAGTGTTGGCCAAGACGATGGATGGGCGTCAGGCCATGGGATTCGAGAAGACGGGAGATCTCAGTTCGGTTCTGTGCGGTCATGGTTTGAAGATCCGGGTTGCGTTGGACGAGGTCACCGCGGCGACCTCCTCCACATCCATCCCCCACACCTCGGCCAACGCCTGACCGACGAAAGCCACCCAGGCCGGCTCGTTCTTCTCGCCCCGATGTGGAGGCGGCGCCAGGTACGGAGTGTCGGTCTCAACGACGGCGCGATCCGGAGGCACAAGAGCTGCGCCAAGCCTGATGGTCTCCCCGGTCTCGAACGCCAGGGGTCCCGAGAACGAGAAGGTCACACCAAGATCGAGGAAGCGCTTGGTCCATCTGGTGCCGCCTGTCCAACTATGCATCACCGTCTGATCTCCGACTCCAGTCTCATCGATGATCTCATGAACACGGGCGAACGCGTCGCGACAGTGGACGATGATTGGTTTCTCTTGGTTCAGGGCCAGCTCGATGTGACCCCTGAAGGAAACCTCCTGTTGTTCCCGTGGCGAGAGATCACGATAGAAATCCATGCCCGTCTCGCCGATGGCAGCCACCCCCGGAGCCATTTCCTCGATAGCCTCGCGTTGGGAGGGCCAGAGGGTCGCTTCGTGG
Source organism: Acidimicrobiia bacterium (assembly GCA_030623125.1). Classification (GTDB taxonomy): domain Bacteria; phylum Actinomycetota; class Acidimicrobiia; order Spongiisociales; family ZC4RG35; genus SZUA-217. The sequence goes on along the minus strand of JAUXMQ010000068.1, from coordinate 2,188 downwards.
GGATGGAGCCCGGCCGTTGCCAACACCCTGTCTGGAAACTCCGCTGCCAGTACGAGCGACTCCCGGGAGCTCTCCGCGTCAACACCCGGGACAACCAGCCAATCCACTTCAGGGGCGCGATCGAGCAATACGAACGGCTCGCGCCCGTCCAGTTGGAGATGGCAATGCGTGTCGACCCAGGTCATCGTTCCCGAGACGCTAATCCCGACCGACACGAGTCCCTCCCAGACGGGTAGGCTCGCTCGCCGTACATGGATTCAGGCATTACCAGGAAAATCGACGACCTCGGACGGATCGTCATACCCGCCGAGACACGGCGAATGTTCAACATCCATGAGGGTGATCACCTGAATGTCTCGGTGGAGGGCGGAAGCATCCTTCTCCGCAAGGTGACCGACACCTGCACATTTTGCGGGAGCGACACCGACGTGAGCCAGTTCAAGGAGAAGGGTGTCTGCTCAACCTGTCGGTCTCAGTTGCGGTCCTGACGCTCCAGCAACGCCTGGTAGATAAGACGTCGGGAGACACCTGAGTCTTGCGCCACCCGCCGCGCCGCATCCGACGGAGAAGTCCCGGCGTCGACGAGAGTTCGCGCCTCGGCAATCGCTGCCTCGGCTGTCACCGGTGCCATCGGACTTCCTTCGAGGACCAGGGTGAGCTCGCCCTTGGTCTCCCCCGACCATTGCTCCACCGCTTCACCGAGGGTTCCGACCCAAACTTCCTCGTGCAGTTTGGTCATTTCCCGCGTCACCGCCACCCTGCGATCAGCACCGACGGCATCGAGAAGATCCCTGAGATCGCCGGCAACCCTATGAGGGCTGGCGAAAATGACTACCGGTCGATCATCGAGCCCAAGCTGACGCAACCGCCCGTTCCGCTCCTTGCCCTTTCTGGGAAGAAAGCCTTCGAAAGAGAAACGATCCCCGCCAAAGCCCGACAACGTGATCGCCGTCGTTACCGCGGAGGGTCCGGGAATGACCGTCAGCGACAAACCTTCGTCCTGAACCAATCGCACCGCCTCCGCACCTGGATCCGAGACCGTGGGCATGCCGGCATCGGATACCAGAGCCACGATCTTGCCGGCTCGGACGTCATCAACGAGTCTGCGACTTCGAGCCTTCTCGTTCCCGACGAACAGAGACTGCGCATTAGTCTTCGTCCCGATGTGCCGTAGGAGCTTTGATGTGCGTCTGGTGTCTTCCGCGTAGATCGCATCGGCCGTCATCAGCGTTTCACGAAGACGATCTGAGATATCACCAAGGTTCCCGATCGGCGTAGCACACACATAGAGACAACCTTCAGACACGGCGCAGCTCCAACATCACACCGGGCTCAGGTGCTTCGGCCCCCAGGGGAAGCTCGAGAACATAACGACACCCCGGAAACTTGGCGATCCGCCCGGGTTCGACCACCTGAGTGGCCGCCACCTGGAAACGTTGGGTGAGGCCAACGGCTCGGAAAGGAGCCCCGACTGCAAACCCGTGCACCGAACTGGTCCTGATCAGCACCGCAGCTCCCGCGGGCAGACTCTTGAGACCACGCCACCTCTGCCAGAACGTGCGGGCATCGCTGATCGGCCCGTATCTCGTCGCGCCAGCCTGAAGGAATACCTGATCCATATGACAAACTTAGGGGACAGTCGACGGGAGGAGAAGAGGCCTGAATCAGCCGAGGCCCACGGCGGCTCGAATCAACTCGCCCACCGATGTCTCGTCAGCGGCTATGAAGTAGAGAACACCCTCTTCGGTTTCCACCCAGACAAAGTCTTCGTCAGGGACCGCTGTCCGGGCATAGTCGAGGAGGGCTGAGCGGAGCTCTTCGAGGTCACGCGCGGTGTCACCTCTGTAGACGAGCAGAAATGCCGCATTCTCTCCATCGAACCACTGGTGATAGCCGTCGCCACCCCACCCATCGGCTGCCTCTGCTCCTATGGACTCTCCAAGCACCTGATCGATCATTATCCGGAAGCCCTCTTCGCCCCATACCGATGTCCGTTCGAGGTTGTAGTTGTTGATCGTGATGGCCGGCAGCTCAACGACAAGCGGAAGATCCCGCTGATAATCGGCCGGAGTGATCACCTGCTCGGAAGACCCGGGAAGACCAGGGAACGTGGAGTACGCGTTGTTGACAGTGTTCCAATCTCCAGCCTCGAAAAGCTCCTGGACGAATCCGAGACCGGTGTCGTAGG
>JAUXMQ010000121.1 GCA_030623125.1 Acidimicrobiia bacterium | reverse complement strand
CGAGTCCTTAGGAGTCTGTTGGTGGTGAAGATCTGATCGGCAACTACCCTGTTGTCCCACTGTGTCTTCAACCATGCTCGAGTCAATCTCACAACCTTCAGACCTTCAAGACCTCACCGCCGACCAGCTCGACGAGTTGTGCGAGGAGATCAGGGTTTTCATCCTCGAGAAAGTCTCGAGGACCGGTGGCCACCTCTCCCCCAATCTGGGAGTAGTTGAGTTGACCATCGCCCTGCACCGGGTCTTCGATTCGCCACGCGACCGTCTCATCTGGGATGTCGGGCACCAGGCTTACGTACACAAGCTTCTCACCGGTCGCGCCGATCGTTTCGACACGCTGCGCCACACCGGCGGTCTCTCTGGCTATCCGAGTCCGGACGAGTCCGAGCACGATTTCGTCGAGAACAGCCATGCATCGACGTCGCTTTCCTATGCGCTTGGTCATGCTCTCGCCGGCTACGACGGATGGACCGTGGCCATCATCGGTGACGGAGCCTTCACCGGGGGGATGGCCCACGAGGCTCTCAATCACATCGCGGTGACCAGGCCTGAACGGCTGGTCATCGTTCTCAACGACAATGGACGCTCCTACGCCCCCACAGTTGGGGGGCTGGCGGCGTTGGCCAATCTTGCTCACTTCCGGATTGATCCCCGTTATGAGAAAGCGAAACGGACCATCTCCAAGTTGCTTCGCGGCCTGCCGCTGGTCGGTGAGACCGCCGACGAGCTGGCCGGACGCGTCAAGGACGCCGTCAAGCAGATTCTGGAGCCGGCAACCGTGTTCGATGCTCTCAACCTCAAGTACAGCGGTCGGATCGATGGCCACGACATCGCCTTGTTGGAGGAGACGCTGGAAGTCGCCAAGAGTCTCGGCGAACCGGTCGTGGTCCATGTCGTCACCGAGAAAGGCAATGGCTATAAGCCCGCCATCGAAGACGAGGAGGAAAAGCTCCACGGTGTTGGCTCGTTCGACATCGAGACAGGTCGCGCCTTGAAATCTGAGCTCAAACTGACCGATGTGGCAGGACGTGCTCTGGTCGACGCTGCTGCGCGGCACCCGGACATGATGGGGGTGTCAGCCGCAATGATCTCGACAGCCGGACTCAAGCAGATGGCGCAGCGATTCCCCGACCGTGTCGTCGACACGGGAATCGCTGAGCAACATGCAGTCACGTTGGCGGCCGGTATGGCGATGGCCGGGAAGAAGCCTGTCGTAGCCGTTTACTCCGCCTTCCTGCAACGGGCGTTCGATCAGATAATTGCCGACGTCGCGCTACATGATCTTCCGGTCACCTTCCTCATCGACCGGGCCGGCATCACCGGGCCAGACGGACCATCTCACCACGGGGTCTTCGATATTTCGTATCTGAGGATGATCCCCAATCTCGTCGTCGGTGCGCCGGCGGATGCGACCGAACTTTGCGCCATGATCGAAACAGCTGCGGACCACGATGGTCCCATCGCCATCCGTTATCCGAAAGCCGGGGCGGTGTCGGTGCCATCGATACCGGTTGATCCGCTGACAATCGGTGAGGCGGAGCGACTGAGTGATGGCGACGAAGTCTTGTTGATCGCGGTGGGGCGGATGGTGGAGATCGCCGAGAAGGCGGCGGTCGACCTGGGTGAGAAAGGCGTGAGCGCCGGCGTGGTCAATGCCCGTTGGGTCAAGCCTCTCGACCCGAGGATCGTCGAGTGGGCCGGCGCGGCCGACAGCGTGGTCACCCTCGAAGACGGTGTGGTCGCCGGTGGTTTTGGGGCGGCCGTCATGGAAATGCTGTCTGATGCGGGTGTCACGAAGGACATCACTTGCATCGGAATCCCCGACGGGTTCCTCCCGTTCGGAGCCGTGGGCGATGTCATGGAGTCGGTGGGGATGGACACCGACTCGGTTGTCCAGCGGATTCTGGTGGCTCTGCGTCTCTAGTAGCCGGGTATAGCGATTTTCCGTTCGTACCAGCGGAGCAGCAGGCTGAGTCCGAGGGTGAGGACGACGTAGATGACCATGAGGACGAAGAACGACTCACGGAATCGGAAGCTGGACCCCGAGTAGAGCCGGGCCATCTGGGTCAGCTCGCGAACCGCGAGAACCGAGACCAGGGATGTGTCCTTCATCAAGGCGATCAAATCGTTCCCCAAGGCGGGCAACATGTTTCGCACGGCCTGGGGCAGGACGATCTTTCTCATCACCTGGCGATCGGTCAGTCCGAGGGCGGTGCCTGCCTGAGACTGATCGCGCGGCACCGACTGGATTCCGGCGCGAAACACCTCGGCGATGAAGGCCGCATAGAAAAGGGAGAGAGCGATCCCGCCTCTCACCGCCATAGGAATGGCGCGACTCGGTTGGTCGATGAGGGATGCGAAGTCGGGGACCAGCACCAGAGCTACCGCGAAGATGAAGACCAACATCGGGATGCCCCGGATGAATTCGATGTAAAGCGCGGCAAGGTTGCTCACCGCGGTTTTCTTGCTGACACGTGCAAGTCCGATGAATAGACCCAAAAACGTGGCCACGACGAATGACCCGATGGTGAGATAGAGGGTCATCGCGATGCCCTCTATCAAGTTGAAAGGGACCGGAAAGATCCGGGTGAAGGCTTGCTGGTACTCCTCGCTGAAGAGTATCGCGACGACCATCGCGGCGATGATCGCCAGGAGACCGGCCAGCCACCATGGGAACTCGCGGCCCTCGATCTTGTAGGCCCCGCCGGGGTGGGGTGCTATCCGATCGGCTTCATGGTCAGCCAGTGAGCTCATCTAGAAAGGTGCGTCAGATCATTGATCTGACGCACCTTATCTAGTCGAAATGAGGCTAACCAACCTCTTCGATGTCGTCGTATCCCAGATCGAAGTCCACTCCGAACCACTTCACACCGAGATCATCGAAGACACCGTTGTCCTTGAGTTCCTGGATGGCCTCATTGACCGGACCCACCAGATCCGAGCCCTGGGGAAAGATGAACCCGAGTGGATCGGACTGCAATCCGTCGTCGATGGTTTCGATACTGTCAGCATCCGCCCCGATATAACCGAGACCGGCGGCGTCGTCGATGATCACAACGTCAACGTCGCCGGCAATCAATGCCTGGATGGCAAGTGCGAACTGGTCGAACGCTTGGATCCTGTCGGCACCAACCAGACTCTCAGCCAACTCGTAGTTGGTCGTTCCCACCTGGGTGGCAACGACTGCGTCAGAGTCGATGACGGCCTGAGCGTTGGCGTAGCGATTGTCGCCCTTCTGGACGATGAACTTCTGCTGGACAACCATGTAGGAGTCCGAGTAGTCGACGATCTCTTTGCGCTCGTCAGTGATCGAAATGCCGTCTGCAGCTGTGTCCAGATCGCCCTGGGCAACCTGGTCGATCACCGCGGGCCACGCGGATTCTACGAACTCGGGCTCGCAGTTCAGGAGCTTGCAGATCTCTATCCAGGCGTCGTAGTCCCATCCCTCGCCCTCGGTTCCTCCGAGCGGGATGTAGTTGAAGGGGAGATAGGCGTTCTCGACGCCGACCGTCACCGTGCGGCCTTCAAGGTCGGTGAATCCCTCTGCAGCGGCTCCGCCGGAGCTACCGTCACTGTCACCGCAGGCTGCGACGATCAGGGCGAAGACGGCCAGAATCGCTAGTAAACGTGTTTTGTTCTTCATTGGTTTATTGGTCCTCCTGTGAACCGAACTACAAGCGTATCAAGGCTGGCTGGCCACTGGCGAACCGAGGGGGGTCGGGCTGTTGAAGTGGTTGTGCGATGCACCACCCCGAGAATCGGATTAGTGTCGCTCGCTGAGCGTGTGGACCCGGCTTCACGCGCCTTTCGATATACGGAGGAAAGATGAAAATTACCAAGCTCTTGGCGGCATTCGTCGCCCTGATGCTGATACTGGCTGCATGCAGCTCGGACGATGACGCTGCTGCCACGACCGAGGCCGATGCCGGCGGCGGAGATGGCGCCAGCACTGGCGGCAAGCTCGCTGCTGTTATTGCAGCGGACAAGATCGTTTGCGGTGTAAACGATGGCCTGCCCGGATTCGGTGTCGTAGACGACGCCGGCGTGTACAACGGTTTCGACATCGACTTCTGTCGAGTTGTTGCTGCTGGCATCCTCGGTGATGCAGACAAGGTCGAGTACAAGCCACTGACCGCTGATGTGCGTTTCACTGCGCTTCAGTCGGGTGACATTGACCTACTGATTCGGAATACCACCTGGACCGCCACCCGTGACGGTCAAGAGGGTGCCACCTTCCTGTTCACCGTCTTTTTCGACGGTCAGGGAATGATGGTCCCGGCTTCGACTGGATTCACCACTCTGGAAGACCTTGCGGATGCAAACATTTGTGTTCTCTCGGGTACGACCACTGAGTTGAACCTGGCCGCGGTCTTCGGTGCCCGAGGCATTCCGTTCAATAGCGTCGTGTTCGAGGACAACGCCCAGCTCAATCCAGCCTACCTAGAGGGCCAGTGCGAAGGTTGGACTTCGGACTCTTCCCAGCTCGCGGCTTTCAAGTCCGCAATCGAGGGCGAGGGTGGCGAAGAGCAGTTCATCATGGCTGAGATCATCTCCAAGGAGCCTCTGGGCCCAGTCGTCTCCGATGGCGACACAGAGTGGGCACAGGCTGTGGAATGGTCGGTCATGGCGACCGTCCAGGCTTGGGAGTTTGGCCTCGACTCAGGCAACATCGGCAGCTACTCCGGTGACAACCCGAACATCCTGAACTTTGTCGGTACGGATAACTTCGATCCCGGTCTCGGACTCCCGTCCGATTTCGCGGTTCAGGTTGTCAGCCAGGTCGGCAACTACAAGGAGATATTCGACCGCCATATCCCGGCGATCGGTCTCT
>JAUXMQ010000205.1 GCA_030623125.1 Acidimicrobiia bacterium | reverse complement strand
TGCATGTCGGTGACCTCTTCGGGGCGCTCGTCGACAAGGACAACCATCAGGTGGCACTCGGGGTTGTTCGCCGTGATCGACTGGGCCATCTCTTGAAGAACCGTGGTTTTGCCGGCTTTGGATGGTGAGACGATCAGACCACGCTGGCCCTTGCCGATGGGTGCGATCAGGTCGATGATCCGGGTGAGGCTGTTGTTCGACTTCCCTTCAACCTCGAGTCGGAGACGCTCGTCTGGAAAGAGCGGCGTGAGCTTCTCGAACTTCGGCCGTTTCATCGCCTCGTCGGGATCGACACCATTTACCGTGGCGATGCGGACCACTGCCGGGAACTTCTCTTTTGAGCGAGGAGGTCGAATCGGACCGGAGACAACATCACCCTTGCGCAGACGAAACTTCCGAACCTGGTTGGCAGACACATAGACGTCGTCCTCGCCGGAGACGTATCCGGTCACTCGAAGAAAGCCGTATCCCTCGGGAAGGATGTCGAGGAGACCCTCGCGCACTTCGAGATCACCCTCAGGGATCTGCTCCTCGTCACGACGACGACGGTTGCGCCGACGCTGACCTTGACCACCTTGGCCGTCACGCTGCCCACCTTGGCCTTGGCTTTCACGTTGGTGTTGACCGCCACCGTCTCTGGGTGCAGTCGCGGCCGGCGACTTGTCGGCCGCGGGCCTCTCCGTGCGAGGAGTCGCCTTGGGAAGGTCGACCACGTCGGTAGCGGCGTCGTCGACTACCTGACCGGCGTCCATGAGAGCGGTGATCAGTTTCGACTTCTGAAGCCCGTCGGTTTTGAGTTCGGCTGCCTGGGCAATCTCCCTCAGTTCATCTATCGACTTGCTCTGTAGCTGAGCTCGTGTAGTCATTGGATCCTTTGTGAATCGTCCCTCTCTGAGGGGGTCCAATCGGATGGAGAACCTCCGCGACGCAACTAAACAAAGGGCGCGCCTTCGGTGGCTATGCGGGTGGGTCGTTGCCAAGTCTGGGACTGGCAACTGACATCATCGTAGCCGCTGGCGAATCCTTCGCAAAGCAGCGACCTACATATTTATCGGATCAGCCGGTCCAGGTCTGAAGTACTGGGGTCGATCGTCACCATTCGTTCAGCCAGATTCAGCAGTTGATCAAAGCCGGAGGGGATCTGTGGAGATCGACCGATCGCACCAAAGACGGCATCGCTGAACTTGGCGGGATGGGCGGTGGAGACGACCAGCTGGGGCCTCTCCCCCAGAGTTTCGGCCCCCGCCCTCCAGGCGGTTGCGGTGTGAGGATCGAGAACGTAGTCGTGGGCTCTGGAGACCGCGAGAATCGTCTCTCTTATCTCGGCGTCACTCGACCAGTCCGCAAGGAATTCGGCCGTGGGGTCTCCACGAAGTCGCTCCAGGTTCGATGGCACTGCGATGTCCATGGCCGGAGCGGTCGTGCCCACGACGCCGGACTCGCTCATTACTCCGGTGCCTATCAGATCAGCCAAGGCGTGGTTGGCGTTGTTGGCGATGGTGATCGTCTCGATGGGGACCCCCATCTGTTTTGCCAGCCAGCATGAATAGGCGTTGCCAAAGTTGCCGGTGGGGACCACCACGTCGAACGGCTCTGAGAGACGGGCCCCCGCGTGAACGTAGTAGCCGATCTGGGAAGCGATGCGAGCCCAGTTGATCGAGTTGATTGCGAGCAGGCCTCGCTTATCGACCATGGCCTGCTTCACCAGCGCCTGACAGTCGTCGAACGTCCCTCTCACGGCGACGGCGGTGACGTTCTCGTCGGGGACGGTGGTCATTTGGCGCCGCTGGAAATCGGAGACCTTTCCTTCGGGAAAGAGGATCACGATGTCGAGATGCTTCGAACCCCGACAGGCCTCGATGGCCGCCGAACCGGTGTCACCACTGGTGGCGCCGAGAACGGTTCCGTGATCGAGCTCGCGGTCCAGAAGCCGCGCCACGACCTGAAGGGCATGGTCTTTGAAGGAGAGGGTGGGGCCGTGAAACAACTCGAGTACGAAACGGTCTCCAACCTCGATGATCGGAGCAATCTCGGGATGGTGAAATCTTGCGGCAGCATCGTTTACCAGACCCACCACGTCCTCGGCGCCGAAGAGCTCGAGGGAGCCGGCCATCGCCTGCTGATAGGACCAATGGTGCCAGCCCCTCGGAAGTGATGGAAGCGAGTCTGGAACAAAGAGTCCGCCGTCGGGTGCAAGACCAGTCAGGAGAGCACCAGTGAAGTCGAGGGGTTCCGTCTGACCGCGGGTAGAGATGTACTTCATTCGTTCCGTTCACCAATCAAGGCCAGGTGAAGGCGGTCCTTTGGTCGGTCGGCCAGTTTCTTGTAGGCAATCACATGCTCCAGAAGCACACACGGCACCCCACCGATGATCTCGGCGGTGTCGATCAACTCATCGATCGAGAAATCGCCATACGCCCAATTGCGGCCAACCGTGATACCTGCGCCGATCTCGAAGATGACGGTCCCGTCACCGAGGACATTCTCGGTGCCGACCGTCTGCGCTGATTCCCATGCGGCGTCTCGAGCGATGATATCGAGATCGCCGACGTTATCGATCCAACCCCTGACGAGAAGGGGGCCGCTGCCAAACAACGCCCAATCGCCAATAGTGAGATCAAGCTCGAGCAATTCTCGAAGATAGGGGTGCATCTGTGGCGATTGTCGCACGCCACCGATGGACCGTGTCGTCCGGTACGCTCTCGTAACTCGTGTCCATCGAGGTAAGAATGAAAGGTCATCACATGGCCTTGTGGGTGACTCAATGGGTGTCCGGCCGATATCTCATCCCGGGTTGACCGTGTTTGCTGCCCTTGGTCTTGTGGTGGTAATGGTTGGGGCGGTGATCTGGCACGCAGGTCGCGGCGAGCCGATCTCGATCGCGACAAACGTGTTCAACGCTGCTCTTATGGGTTATGTGGCATATGGCAGGGGGAAGCTTGCTCCTCTCACAGCGAGGAGTGAAGAACCAGCCAACGTCTTGATCCATGTCGATACGGGGAAAGCCACGCCACCATTTAGGATTCACCTATCGCCCGCCCCCGTAGCTCAGGGGATAGAGCACCGGTCTCCGGAACCGGGAGCGCAGGTTCGAGTCCTGCCGGGGGCGCTGGCTAGATAGTCCGTTCGCTGTTGACGATTCGGCTTCTCCGCCGTTTCACCACCAGCCTAGATCATCGGGAACTCCGGCCATCGGTTGCAGATCGGCTGCAGAGTTAGCCGCTGGGACGTCGTTTTGGTCGCTGGGGATATTGGCCACGACGGAGGAAAACGGCACACCTGCGGGTGGCTGGGCGACTATCTCCG
>JAUXMQ010000022.1 GCA_030623125.1 Acidimicrobiia bacterium | reverse complement strand
GTTCGACGACTTAGTAAATATCTGAGCCACACTCATGTCCTCGGTGGCGTGCTTCTTGAAATCGCGATAACACCCAAAAAGCTCGTCATCAGCGAAACGACAGGCGTCTTCTCTCAGTTCCAATTCGTAGGACACTTCCGGGATGACAGTCCCGATCGACACCTCGCCCTCTTCGAGTGCCGCCGCCACCGTTATCAGTTTCTGGGTTGACCCCGGCTCATAGATTCCACGAACGGTGAAGTTGGAGAAAGCTCTACAGGGGGCGGGGTCCTCATCATCATCGCAGCGCGGATCCCGCGTTTGTCTGGTCACCGGATCGAAGACCGGAGCGCCAACCATGGCGAGGACCGCGCCGGTCTCCACTTCGAGGACTACCACCCAGCACGAGAGAGCATGCGTCTGCTCCAGAGCGAGAAGACATTCCTGTTGTGCCTGGTACTGGAGCGGAAGGTCGATGGTCGTGTTCAGATCGACGCCGGGGATGGCAGGGACTATCTGGCTGAACCCCTGAGGGATGACACGCCCTTGTAGGTCCCTCTCGAACTCGGCTTTGCCGGGAGTGCCCGCCAATTCGTCGTCATAGACCAGTTCGAGGCCCTCCTGGCCGTCGCCATCGATGTTGACGAACCCGGCGACACGACTGGCCACAACACCCGCCGGGTAGATTCGCGTCGGCTCAGGATGGGAGAAGACGCCGCGGATCTCGAGACCAAGAACCTCGTTGGCCACCACATCCTCGACCTGTCTCTTGATGTAGACGAAGTCACGGTCGCTGGTGAGGCGCTCGTAGAGAATATCGGTATCGGCCCCAAGCAGTCCCCCAATCTGTTGGGCGACCCACAACGGCTCCTCTATCTGATCGGGCACGGCAAAGATGCTCTGGGCTTGCACGGTCATCGCGAGAAGCTCGCCGTTGCGATCGAAGATCTTTCCGCGCTGAGGAGCCAGGTCCCGGGACACGAGTCTCTGACTCAGGCCCTGCTCTGCCAGGTCAGAGGCCTGAACGACCTGGATCTGGACCAATCGATAGCCCATTCCCATCCATGCGGCGACAACAACCAGCCCGATGGCCGCCACACGAACTTTGGATGGCTGGAAACGCCGGCCGGCCTTGGGGGCGGCCATGGCTCAGTTCCCCGGCCGGCTCTCCGGTGGACCGGAGCACCCAACCCCGATCTCATACCCGGTACCAGCACGACCACGGGTCATCATTGGCTTCTGTCCTCCCCTTCAGCTCCGGCGACAACAGGTCCTTCAGGAGTCAGATCGACGAGAAGCTGGTTTGTGGTGTCGGGGATCACCAGCCCGAGTTCCTCGGCCAGAGGTGCGATCCGAGCCGGATTCACGAGACGAGCGATCTCCAGGTTCATCTGACGGTTGAGGGCCGTTTCCTCACCAATGGCCTTGTTCAACTCGGCAAGATCGAAGGCGCTCCGATCAAGGCTGGTCCTGGCGAATCCAAGACCGAGGAACGCGACAACGCCGATGAGAACCATGATCATCCAGGGCGCCAGAGTCGGGCGCCGGAGACGTCGCCCTTTCAGAAGACGCAAGTTGTCCTCGGAGGCCGGACTGCGGAGGGGGCGGGCAGTCACGCCGCAAGCCTTTCTGCCGCGCGCAGAACTGCCGAGCGAGACCTGCTGTTGGACTCCACCTCGGCTGCTGACGCTCGAATCGGCTTTCTGGTCAAGATACGGAGTTCCGCGGTCATCCCACAACCGCACACCGGGAGATCAGGAGGACAGGTGCAACCCTTCGCCCCGGCGACGAAACGATGCTTGACGATACGGTCCTCGAGAGAGTGATACGAGATCGCCAGCACCCGTCCCCCGGGTCGCACCAGCTCGATCGCCTTGTCGATCCCGGAACGCACAGCGTCCAACTCGCCGTTCACCGCGATGCGTATCGCCTGAAAGGTGCGTCGGGCAGGATGACCTGCCCGACGCCTGGCCGCAGGCATTGCCTGTGCAATGACGGTGGATAGCTGGGCAGTGGAATTGATAGGTCGCGACTGCACTATTGCCCGGGAGATGCGGCGGGCAAGTGGCTCCTCGCCGAAGTCGCGGAGGATTTTGGTCAGCTCGCTCTCGCTCCAACGATTGACGATATCTGAAGCCTGGTACTTGGCATCCGGCCCCATTCTCATATCGAGGGGGCCGTCGTTTCTGTAGGAAAAACCGCGACTCGCTCTGTCCAGTTGATGTGACGAGACCCCAAAGTCGAATAGGACCCCCGCTGGTGGTTCGTCGATATGTGGAAGAACGACATCGCTCAAGTCTTCGAAGTTGCCCTGAACAGCGACAACACCGAGCTCACCGGCGTTCTCCAAAGCCTCAGGATCTCTGTCTACTCCAACAACCGTCACTTCATCTCCGAACTCGTCCAACAAACGTCGGCTGTGACCGCCGCCTCCGAACGTCGCGTCGATCACGACTCCCGGCATGACGGGTGCCAACAACTCGGTCACCTCATCGACCAAAACCGCCCTGTGGTACTCGCTGTCCTCGTTTCTCCGGTCCTGGTCCATTGCCAGCCCCCCGGGCGCTGGTACCAACTAGAAGCGGGCGGAGTCAGGGGCATTCCAATTGGTTCCGGGGGGCTGGCAATGAGCCAAGGCAGCTATCTCAGGGTCAGGCCTCCTCGTCCCGATAGGTCTCGTCGCCTGTCTCACGGTCGGTCAGGTAGAGGTCCTTCTTCCAGAGCTCCACATGATCGAATACGCCGACGACGGCTATCTCGGTGGCGGTCTCGATGCCGGCAAACTCACGGAGGTCGGGCTTGACCAGCACTCGACCGGATTTGTCGAGCGTCTGAAGGTCGGCACCACCGAAGACTGTTCGGGAGAATCGTCTCCCGCCACGATCCTGGGGGCGTTCCATCACTTCGGATGCCTTCTTCTCGAAGTCCTCGGCCGAGGAGATGACCAGTTGACCGTCCTGTCCTTTGGTCACGACACAGCCGTCTTCGAGACGACGACGAAAAGAGGAAGGCATCACCACCCGTCCTTTGCCGTCGAGGCTATGGAAGTACTCACCCAGGAACACTTCAGATCTTTCCCGTCCGTCCTCACCGTCGAATCCCCTCAGCACCGGGGTTGATCGCCACTATGGCCCACTTCTCCCCACATGTCAACCCTTTTGCCCCCCCATCTCCCATTGTGTGGACAAACCCCCCTCGTCGATGCGAAGCGAATGCTTCGAGGGGGCAAGGGGGTGTGAAAGGAACGGTTTCGGGACAGAAAACGAAATTCAGGCCGACTCGACCAACAGATAGGGCTGCCATGACGGATCCACCTGGAACCCGATCGAGGCGTAGATCCAGGCGAATCGCCGGGGTGGACCGGGTCTGCTTCTCAAGTTGAAACCGCTTTCGGCCGGCAGCCTGTCACCTTTGCGCACATTGCAGGCACGGCAACACGCCACAACATTCTCCCAGGAGTGGTCCCCACCTTTTGATCGTGGCCTGATGTGATCCAGGGACTCTGCGGGACCACCGCAGTACTGGCACTGGTGTCCATCACGCCCGAAGACGGCTCTCCTGGTGACAGGGACCGTTCTCCTATAGGGCACCCTCACATACCTGATCAGTTTCACGACAGAGGGAATCTCAATCGAAAGGGTCTCAGAGTTCCAGATCTCATCCCTGCTGACGACGACATTCGCCTTGTCGGTCAGGACGAGAACGAGCGCCCGCCGCTCGCTGACGACGGAAAGAGGCTCATAGCTGGCATTGAGGACAAGGGCTCTGGCCATTCATTTTCTCCGATTTGCCTGCAACAAGGCTAGTCCCGAGGGCACTTTTCGGAGTTGGAAGATGCCGACGTGGACGGATTCAGGAATTGACCGCAACTGGATCAGCACCAGCCGATGAGTCAACAACGCCAATGGCGCGACCGACAGCACGGGCCAGCGCCTCTTCCCAACCGCCGGCGACGTTTGAGCTGGCACTCGTCTCGTGCTCTCCGTCCGAGGCCACGACGGTGAGATCTCCCTCATCACCCATCGTCACCGAGACTATCTCGACGGGTATTTTCGCGACGACCTGGCACCATGCGTCAGAGAGCCCCTGAGCAAGGGCCTCGGGGGTGGCGGGCACGACGCGGAAGGATCGCACCTTGGCCGAGGCGACCTGAACGCGAGCACCGGCCTTTATTGGTGTGATGGTCACGTCGACATCGAGCGGGCTGTCATCGAGATACTTGATCGGGCGTCCCAGCCGCAGCTTGGGAGGGTTGGGGGATCTCACTCCGTAGGCGACAAGAAGAGCGCGGAGTCTCTCCATCACCACCGCCTCATCGGCGCCCGGTTCCAATCGAACGTTGATTCCGCCACCGGAGTCGGTGAGATCCACAGCTACCGAGGCGACTCCCGGAATGTCCTGGAGACGGCTGGCGAGGTTGGGGGTCACGCCACTCTCTCCCACCGACTTATCACTCTCATCTCCCTGCGCCATCGGAGATAGTGAACCATGTCGATCGTGGGGACTGCGGCTTTCGCATCACCGTATGCGGTGTGGGTGCGCCAATCGAGGTACGCGGAGGACGGCAGAAGCCGCCCCAGGCGGCGCATTGCAAAGCCGGCTCGCACAGCCTCCCATAACAGAACAGGCTCTCTGATCAGTGCTTTCAGGTGGCCTCCAAGCCCCAACCTGGCCGACACGACGTTCCTCCCGGATAGTTTCCCCTGTCCAAAGTCTAGCTCCCCCAAGGCAGCCCCGCAGTTAGAGTCATGTTTTCAATACGAAGGAAAGGTCTTGAGCCAGTCGGACCCAGGAAACATCGACGTATTCGGTGAGTATTTCGAGAAAATTGCTTCCAACGTCGAGACTGTCATCCAGGGTAAGAGGGACGTAGTCGATCTGATTCTGCTCGGATTGGTGTCCGAAGGACATGTGCTTGTGGAAGATGTGCCAGGCGTCGGCAAGACGCAGCTGGCAAAATCGCTGGCACGATCTGTCGAAGGCGCTTTCAACAGGATTCAGTTCACTCCCGACCTTCTTCCGTCAGATGTGACCGGAATATCGGTTTGGGACCGTGAGAAGCGGGCGTTTGAGTTCAAGCCAGGACCGATATTCGCCAACATCGTCGTCGGTGACGAGATCAACCGAGCCAGCCCAAAGACACAGTCGTCACTTCTCGAGGCCATGGCGGAGCGTCAGGTGACCTCCGACGGTGTCACCAGGGAGTTGCCGTTGCCCTTCATGGTGATCGCCACCCAAAACCCGCTCGAGCACGAGGGGACCTATCCACTGCCCGAAGCGCAGCTAGACCGATTCATGATGCAGGTCGTCATCGGGTACCCGGATCGAGAGAAGGAGTTGGAGATGCTCGACACTCACGGCATCCGGTCGACATTCCTCGACCTCCAACCGGTGGTCCGTGTAGACGAGGTCCACGAAATGATTGCCATCGCAAGAGAGGTTGCGGTTTCACAATCCGTCAAGAACTACATCGTCGACCTGGTTGAGGGCACCCGTCTCCACCCCGACGTGATGCTGGGCGCATCACCCAGATCCACCCTGTTCCTCCAAGCCCTGGCCCGATCTCGCGCGGCCTCTCGAGGTAGGGACTACGTGATGCCCGACGACATCAAGGCACTGGCTCACCCTGTTCTCGAACATCGACTGGCCATGCGGCCGGAGGCACAGATGCGCGGTGAGACAGTGACCGACCTCATCGATGACGTCCTGGGCCGCCTTCGGGTGCCGGGGACGAAATCCCGGATCGCCACCTGATGCCCACCCTTCGGGGCTGGGCCTTGTTGGGTGCCGGCCTTGCTTTGATCATTCTGTGGTGGATCTTCGGAGATCCGGAGCTGCTTCTGGCGGGTACCTTCTTCATCGTGGCCGAGTTGGCTGCGATCGGGTATGTGCGGCTTCACAAACCGCGCCTCGATATGGGAAGACGGCTCGGTTCGACAACCGTGCACAACGGTGACACCACCACGGTGACCCTGATCATTCGCAACCGGGGTCAGCGGCCTCTCCGCCAACTGAGCATCCATGACGAGGTGGAGAGTTTGGGTCTGGCTGCCTTCGAGATCGCGAAGCTGAAGGGACACGAATCGGCATCGGCGACCTACCGGGTTACCTGTCGCCCCCGGGGTGTCTACCGGGTTGGGCCCGCCGGGGCGACCACCTCAGATCCTCTGAGACTCGCAGAGTTGTCCACAGCCGACGGTCCGATCGACCGGCTGATCGTGTACCCCACCGTCGAGGACCTCAGCGGGTTCCCTGTCATCAGGGGTCAGGACCCGGCGATGAACGCTTCGCGACCCGAGCACAGCCAACGAGGCGGTGAGGACTTCTACACACTCCGCGAGTACCAGCGTGGCGACGACATGCGTCGCGTCCATTGGCCGTACTCCGCAAAAACCGGCGAGCTGATGATCCGGCAGCTGGAGACCCCCTGGCAATCGCGGGCGTTGGTCCTGTTGGACGTCAGACCGTCTGTCTACGAGTCGGCCGACGCATTCGAGATGGCGGTGTCAGGCGCCGCCAGCGTTGTGACCCATCTGGTGAAGTCAGGGTTTGACGCAGACCTCTGGGCCGGAGACCCCGATCCAATAGATGCCTCGAAGTACTCCGCTGCAATGGAGCGGCTCGCTCTGGTGGAATCCAATGACGACATCGACATCGAGGCGGTGGCAAGCCGAATCCGCAAGAAAGGCGGAGGTGGTGCTCTCGTCCTGGTCACGGGGGTGGCAGACCGCAGCCTGCTCTCGGTTCAACAGCTCCTATCGAACGAGTACCGGACCACCGTGCTGATGGGAGCGTCGAGCACCACTTCCCAGACCCTCGTCGGCTTTCATCGTCTTGGAGTGGCCACTGTCACCGTCTCTCCAACAGGGGAATGGGCCGACGCCTGGGTAAACGCAACGAGGTCATCATGGGCCGCGGTCTCGGCCAGCTAGCCGGAATCTTCGCTCTCGCTCTCGCACTGGGGCGACTTGGCAGACTCATGCAGAGCGGGCCCGGGGTTCCTGAGTGGCGTCTCATCCTCATCGCCTCGACCATCCTCGGCGGAGTGGTCTGGTGGTTGCTCCGTCAGCTCTTCACGAGCCGTCTTGCTTCCTTGGTCGTATTCGCGATGACGGGTCTGATTCTCTTCCTGCGGGTCAGTGTTCCCAAAACCCTCATCGCCGGCATTCTTCCTTCCATGGACACCCCGTCGGCCCTTGCCGTGGAAATGGAACAGGCCTTGCGTCTGATCCGTACGGGGATTCCGCCGATCGTTCCCACCGAGGGTGTCATCGCCATCCTCGCCGGTCTCGTCTGGGTGGTTGCTGCCCTGTACGTATGGGGCATGGTCAGCGGACCGGTAGCGGCCATGGTGGTTCCTTCGATCGTGATATATCTCCAATTCGCGATATTCGACCGAGCTCCGGCGGGGCTGGGATGGATGCTCGGCTCTGCAATCATGCTGGCCCTCACAGTCACAGCCCTGGGCATGGAGCGAGACAAGGATGCTGGGAGGGCGCGAGACCTCGAAGGCCGCCCGATGCCGCGAAGGTCGGGGGCAACTGCCCTGGTCATGGCTGGACTGGTCGGCGTGCTCGCCATTGTCACTGCCAACGGCGCCGCCGGGGCAATATCGGAGTACGGCAACGTTCCCTGGAGATCGGGAGGAAGCGGCTATGGCGTCGGTGGTGGCGGGATCGCATACGACCGTTTCGTCGATCTCAGACAACGACTCCTCAGCCCCACCAATGCGGTTGTCTTCAGAGCGACCGTGGCTGAAGGGTCACCGCCCCCGGAGCAAATCTACTGGCGGATGGAATCCCTTGACGAGTTCGACGGGACTGGATGGGGCCGGTCGAGCACATCGATCAGGAATTACGAACCGGGACAGACGATCGGAGCCCCGGATCACCGATATCAGGGCACCACGGCAGATGTCCCACAACGCATACGGATAGAGGAGCTGCGTGGCGAGGTCATGCCCACCGCGGGTATCGCCGCGGCGGTTCTCGCCATCGATGCAGGCAGCGCCATCGACCCACGATCGGTGAAGGTCGCCACGGACTCGTCACTGATCTACACCCCGAGACTCCGTCCTGGGGACGAGTACCAGTTGGTGGGCACCTACCCGTTGCAGAAACAAGATCTTGGCGCAATGGCAACAGGAGCCTTTGGCCGACTCAGCCCGATGTTCGCCGGGGCGGCCGACGCCGGACTGTTCAACGAGGTGCCTTCTCTGGACCGGGAAGACATTGCCGAACCCAACGATCTCAGCTTCTACCTCGAGCTGCCCGACAGCCTTCCTGCCGCCATCAGAGGTACCGCTTTACTCGAGACCAGAGGCGCATTCACCGATTTCGAGAAAGCCTGGATGCTCCAATACTGGTTCCGGGACAGTGGCGATTTCACGTACTCGCTCGACGTCACCACAGGCCACGATGCGCTCGCATTAGAAGACTGGCTCAGCGATTCGACAAGCCTCAACTACCGAATCGGATACTGTCAGCAGTTCGCCACGTCGATGGCCGTACTGGGTCGGGTGTTGGGCATACCAAGCAGGGTCGTGTGGGGTTTCACGCCCGGGACCGCGATGGCTGATGGTTCTATCGAGGTAAGGGACAAGAACGCGCACTCCTGGGTGGAGATGTGGATAGACGGCTTCGGCTGGGTCCGCTTCGATCCCACTCCCCGGAGTGACTCTCTGCCCACGAGCATCACCGCGGGATTCGATCCGACCAACTTCGTACCCGGCGACGACGCAAACGCCTTCGAACAAGCCCCGTCGCTGTTAATACCCGAGAGTGGTGATCTGGCCGGCATCATCGATCAGCCTCCGGTCGAGGCCACGACCGGGGGTCTCCGCTGGTGGATTCTCGCTCTTCTGGTGATCGCCCTTCTGGCCGGTGTCATCCCCCTCCTCAAATCTCTACGCAGAAGACACCGTCTGAAGACGATCCGAAACGGGGACATCACCGCTGCCTGGGACGAGATTGTCGACCAGCTCACCGACCTCGGTGAGACCGTTCACCCCTCCAAGACCCCCATGGAGTTCGCTGCCGAGACTGATCCCGCTCTTCTCTCCCTGGCTGTCAGCTACTCAGCCGCTATCTACGGAGGTCGAACAGGAGATGCCAAAGAGTCGGACCTCCTCGAAGTCGAAGGATGGATACTCAGACGTTATGACGGAATGACCAGGGCGAAGGCAGCGATCAGCACCCGGTCCCTGATCGGACGGCACTAGGAGCCGGAGGCGGTGCGCTCTTCGCTGACATCCTCTTCGACACGGCGCAGCATCGTCAGGAAAGTATTCCGATCCAACTCAAAATGAGTGACATCTTCCTCAACCTCTCGGGCGATCTCATCGATGGCAACGAAGAAGGCCAACTGCCCCTCACGAAGGGCGTCCATCAACTCGTCATCGTCACTGCTGACACGAAAGATTGTCAGCCCGTCAGTTACGAGCTTGACGTCCGCGAGATGACCGTCCATGCCTCCTTCGCGACGCAGATAGTCCCAGGCACGGCGCACCCGCTGAAGAGACATGCCATTGTCGAGAAGACTTCGAACGACACGCAAGGCGATGAGGTCTCTGAACGAATAGAGACGTCGGACACCAGGCCTGCCACCGGTCCCTTGAATTGAAGGTCCGACCAAACCGACGCGGTCCCAGTAGCGCAGCTGGTGGTGAGTGCAATTGCTGAGTCGGCATGCTTGCTCGGCGGTGAATGCCTGCTCCACTTTGTCCTTCCTAAACCTTGCCAACAGACCCGGGGCAGGGGCCGTCTTAGTCTCCCGATGATCGGCGCCAGCCCGCGAGCGCGTCGATTGGGGACTGGAACATTAGCCGGTTGGAACAGGTCAGCGTCGGACGAATCAGGGGTT
>JAUXMQ010000180.1 GCA_030623125.1 Acidimicrobiia bacterium | reverse complement strand
CAATCGAAGGGTCCTCGGTCTGGATCGCGACAAGACTGGGGTAGTCGCCCCTCTCCTTCTGCCAGGCCAGTTCCGGTTTGCCTGCGAAGTCGGGCTTGTCCAGCTTGATCGCCCAGTCGATGCCGAAGCCGAAACCCTGGGTGAGGCCGTCGGTGTCCTGACCGACGATGAAATGGCCCTTCTCCAGCCGCATGATTCGCTGCGCCTCTACCCCGAACGGTCTCACTCCGAGACCTTGACCCTCTTCGATCAGGCTCTCCCACACTTCGAGTCCGTGATTGGCCGGCACATGGATCTCGTAGGAGAGTTCCCCGGTGAACCCAATCCTCCACAGGAAGCAACCATCGATCCCGGTCACCGTGCCGGTCCTCACTTCCATGTAGCCGAATCGCTCAGGGTCGAGGTCGATGTCGGTGAGACGGCCAACCAGCTCTCGCGAGTTGGGTCCGGCGACGTTGATGCTGGCGTAACCGTCGGAAACCGCGGTCATCTTGACGTCCCATTCCGGGAAACCGGTCTGAAGCCAGTCGTCGAGCCAGTTCCAGACGACTCCGGCGCCTCCCGAAGTCGTCGACATCATGTATCGATCGGGGCCGAGACGTCCGGTGACGCCGTCATCCATGATTACCCCGTCCTCGGCGCACATCACCCCGTAACGCACCTTGCCGATGTCAAGCTTCGACCACTTGTTGACGTAGACGAATTCGAGCAGCCTGGGCACATCTGTTCCGCGAAGGTCGATCTTTCCCAGCGGACTGACGTCGATGATCCCGACACCGCTCCGCACCGCGCGGACCTCCGCTTCGGGATCGCCGTAATGGTCGGGGCGGATCCACTGTCCTGCGATGAGCGGTCTGGCGTTGTGAGACTCGTGCCAGGGGTGAATGGGGGAATAGCGAATTGGATCGTGATGCCTGCCGGCAAGCAATCCCAGTCGAATCGGGGCATACGGAGGTCGCCAGGTCGTGGTTGAAGTCTCCAGAAGACTGGCACTCACGGCCTCGCCATGAACGGCGAGGGCATTGACCGCTTCCACCTTGCCCTGGACGGGCCCCATGCCGGCCGTGGTGTATCGCTTGGCCAACTCCATCGAGTCGTAGCCCTCGGCCGCGGCGGAGAAGAGATCCTTTGAGGTCACGTCCTCGGAGAAGTCGACCAACCCGTGAGTGGTCGATCGGTACAACTCGGGGTGGTCTTCGATGTCGAGGCCCGGGATTTCTCTGGGTGTGGCCTCAGGAGTTTCCCCTCGCCAGGTCGCCTTGACGGCCTCGGCGCGGAGTGCTGCCTCATGTCCCACCGCGGTGCCGTGCTCGACCAACTGATCTGTGGTGCCGTCGCCGACCATTCCGCCAGCCGCCAGAACGTTGGTGGGCAGGGAGGAGGGGAGAAATCGAGCGGCCCTGGAGTGATAGACGGGGCGGTCTCCGGCCATGTTGAGCAGTGCTGTGGGGGTGGTCCATCCGATGGCGGTCACCAGAAGGTCGGCGTCGATTCGGTTTCCGTTGGAGTCGACGACGGTCTTCACGCCCTTGCGACCCGCCGCCTCGACAACTGTCTGTCCTTTTCGCCCATCGAGGACGGCAGCGATCTCTACATCGACCCTCTCCAGATCTGCGATGAGCGCATCACCGGATTTGTTGGCGGTAAATACCACGGCCCTATCCCCGGGCTTGACCGCATAGAGATTGATCAGTCTGCGCACGGCCGTGGAGAGCATGACACCGGGGAGATCGTTTCCCTTGAAGACATAGGGACGCTCCAGGGTCCCGGCAGCGACGACGAGGGTCTTGACCCGGGCCAGCACCAGCCGCTCGTCAACATGAGTCATGTCACGCTGCACCACCGACACCCAGTTGTGGTCGTAGCGACCGGCCACCACCGCATCGGTCATCACTTCGATGAGAGGCTGACCCTCGATGGCGGCTCTCAGGTTTGCCACGGTCTGAAGATCGCTGTCATCGCCGAAACGAAGATGACCGCCGAGGGCAGGCTCTTCCTCGACGAGGATCACAGATGCTCCTGCTTCAGCAGCCCCCAGAGAAGCAGCCATTCCCGCCGGGCCGCCACCTGCCACCAGGACGTCGGGATGTGCGAAGCGGTGGTCGTATTCGCCGCCTTTGTGCTCGGGGTCTATCACCCCACCGGCGGCGAATCGGCCGAGGACACGCTGGTACCAGGGCCACAAGCGACGAGGCGCCATGAACGTCTTGTAATAGAAGCCCGGCGGGAGGAAGCGCGACACCAACTGGTTGGCCGCCTTGACGTCGAAGGAGAGAGCTGGCCAGACGTTCTGGGCTGAGACCTCCATCCCCTCGCTCACGCTCAGGTGAGCGGCGCGGACGTTTGGCTCATCTCCAACCTGGACCATGGCGTTGGGATCGTGATAGGTGGCGGTGAGAAGCCCGCGACGCCGGTGGTACTTGAAACTTCGCGACAGGACACGCACTCCGTTGGCAGCCAGTGCCGAGGCGATGGTGTCACCCTCCAGTCCCTCATATCGTTTGCCGTTCCAGGTGAAGGAGACGGTTTTCGAGCGGTCGATGACCTCACCCGGCTGAGGGGCGAGTCGATGGTCGCTCATCCTGAGTCCCTTCCCATCTCAGCGACCACTCTGATCTCGTTGGTGACGTTGTTGCGCTCGATGTTCAGGAATCGCCGACAGCCGGAGACGTGAAACCAGCGTTCCCTCTGCCACCCCGAGGCGTTGGCTCTCATGTAGAGGTATCTGCGCCAGGTGCCCGGGTCGGTGTCCACGGATGGACGCGGAATCACCTCACCCCCGAAGCTGAACTCGTTGTCGTTACGTGGCCCGCAGTTGGGGCAGGCAATGACAAGCATCAGTGGCCCACCGCAGCTGCGCCTTTCTCAGCCGTCAGCGTTCCCTTCTCGAATCGGTCCAAGCCAAACGGGCTTATCAGATCCCCTGGCTTTCCGTCGGCGATCATCGCCGCCACCGATTCTCCTGCCACCGGCCCCGCCTTGAACCCGTAGGTGCCCCATCCAACATCTAGGTAGAAGCCCTCTACCTCTGTCGGTCCGATGATCGGGCCGTAGTCGGGGGTCATGTCGCACAACCCGGCCCACTGTCTCAGAAGACGCATGTTTGCGACGGCCGGCATCAGTTCGAGGATGTGACCGGCGAGGCCCGTGGTGAACTCGAGCGAGCCTCTCGTCGCATAGGAGGTGAACGGGTCGACGCTCGCCCCAAACACGAGTTCTCCGCGAGCCGTCTGGCTGACGTAGGTGTGGAGGCTCCCCGAGACGATCACCGGGTGGAGGAGGTGCCTGACCGGTTCGGTGACGGCAGCCTGAAGCGGACGGGTCGTGATGGGCATGGTGACCCCTGCCATTGCAGAAACCAGTGAGGACCAGCCGGCCGTGCAGTTGACGACCGTCGATGTGGAAATAGGTCCCCGGCTTGTCCGGACTCCGACGACCCGGCCCGACCCGACATCGATCCCGGTCAACTCGGTCTCTTGATGGATATGCACGCCGAGGGAAGCCGCGGCTCGTGCGTAGCCCCAGACCACGGCGTCGTGACGGACGATGCCCCCGGGTGGATGCCAGAGAGCGCCGACTATCGGGTAACGGGGGTGGTCGGAGGTGTCGAGAAAAGGGGCAAGTCTCTTCACCTCGTCGGGGCTGATCACCCCGGAGTCAATGCCTTCGAGCTTGTTGACTTCCGCACGCCATCTCATGGTCCGGAGCGACGAGTCGTTATGAGCCAGGGTCATGTGACCGCGCT
>JAUXMQ010000065.1 GCA_030623125.1 Acidimicrobiia bacterium | reverse complement strand
GAACTGGTCGAGCCGGAGGTCGTCGGCGCTGGACAGCTCGAGTTGCGTCCCCCATGCGGTGGCCATGATTGGTGAATCCTGGTCCAGGACCGGGCTTGCCAGGACTTTCTCGATCGGTCGGGCAAGACCACGGAGGATGTCGAGCTGGTCGGAAGCCAGGTCCGGTCGGTAGGTGATCCAGACCGCACCGTGCTCCAATGAGTGGACGGCATTCTCGGCGGCCACGGGTTCGGAGTAGAAACCGCAATTGGCCCAGATCGCCGAATGCTCCCCTCCCGCCGGGACTTCGTCTTCGGCGTAGATCACCCCATCCACATGCTGAGGGGCTCCAACTGCGACTTCCTCGGTCCCATCAGGCACGCCACCTATGGGCTCGTTCAGCGTACCGTCCAGGATGAATGCAACCAGCAAGACGAAAGCGACGAAACCACCAACGATCATCAGTCGCTTCGGCCACGGACTGGTGGCGTCTTGGGCCGGGTTTTTCCCGGAGCTGCTCTTTTGCGCCTTCGTCATATTCCTGGTTTTGAATCGAGTGTCCGCCAGATTACGCCAGCGAGCGGGCTACGGCGCTGTGTACGACTGGAGATATTCCGCCAGGTCACCAAGGTCGTCCTCGGTCATCACCCAGCGGGGCATGTCATCACCCAGTGACTGGCCGTCCGGATGTATGCCTTGGGTCACCGCCAACCTGAAAGTGTCGATATCGTAAGTTGCCTCGTCGTCGTGAGCCTCGTCGCTCTCCCCGTCGCCTCCATCGTGCTCGCCACCATGCCCGGACAGCGCCACCCACCGGATGTTGGGGGCATCCATCACATCCATGTGCATGACGTGTACGCCACCACGAGCGTCAACACCATGACAGGACGCACATGAGAGACGCCCGCGCATCATCATCCCTCTTGAATCTGGACCACCCGAGTAGTCGATCTCGCTGCCACGCTCACTGGTGCTGGTGAAGTAGATCCGCTCGCCGTTGGAGCCAAAGGCTCCGTCGCCCCAGGCAGTGCCGAAACGATCACTGTTCCCGCAGGTTGCAACTAGAACGCCAGCCAGCAATGCAAATACAACCGAGCGTCTTCTGAGCCCCATGAACTTCCGCCTCATCTTCGCGAGCGAGCGCTGGACCCACGATCGTCATCAACCTCGTGGTCCGTCAGTGAGGTGCCCTCCGCTTCTCTCGCTATCGGATGGGACCGTTCCGCTTGTTCGTCTTTGCCATGTGAGGGTAGGGCGCCCGCTGGGGTTGGGGGCCACACACCGAAGGCGACGGTGAGACCGACTAGGAGCACTACTAGCGACGCGACACCGGTGGCGACCAGGGTGTTGCGCAGCTGGATGACTGAGGCCATGGTCTCGGGCTCGGAGGCTCCGAGGGCAACCGCCCACGGCGCGTTGCGCAACGGTACCCAGGCCATCACGTGCATCAGAGAAGAATCGACGTCGCCCTCTCCGGCGAGGTGCGGCACCGAACGCACCACCGGCGTCCGCAACGCTGCAGCCTCTGCATAGAATTCGGGATGGTCGCCAGCGCCCATCACATTGGTGGAGTTGGTCGATGCCAGCACAATGCCTCGGTCATCGACGAGGTCGGCGTGGCCGGTGATCCCGATCCTGCTTGCTGGTTCCACGAACCCCGCCATCACCGACCCACTGAGATCGATCAGCCCCACCAACGTCCCGAGCCGGTCCCCGGTGGAAGTGAAGATCGGAACGCCGAGTGCGACGACCACTTCCTTTCCGGCTGCGAGGCTGAACGGAGGGGAGATGGAACTGGTCGATTCTGCAACCACCGAGATGACTTCACGGCTCTGCGTCCCATCACTCTGTGTTGTCACCAACGCGGTCGGTCTGGTGTCCACGATCAATCCGTCGTCGTCGAAAAGGAGTATCGCCAGGGTGGCCTCGTCAAGGCCGTACGAGTCAAACTCATTCTCGAGCCCGTGAACCAGATCATCACCAGGACCGGGCACAAGAGCAGCGGCAGAGAGCTCAAGCGCGAAAAAGGCGTCGTTGACGAATCGGTCGACCTGCGCGGCCAGCAGTTCTGCCTCCCTGACCCGACCGGCGCGCAACTGCTCTCCCACCTCTGCAATGGCGCTCCACCCGAACACACCCGCGGGGATGATCGCCACCGCCACGGCAGCGACGAGGATCCACAGGGCGCGTCGTCTGCCCGATGGCACCACCGGGTCGTCAGGAATCATGGAACCGCTGCACGTTGGATTCGATCGCGCGCCGTGTGCACGGGCACAAGCTCACGGGTTGCTCCACGCCCGACTCGGCCATCAGGCCTGCCAGACCGGGAACATTGCAACCATGATGAGCACCGAAGACGTGGCCGATCTCGTGGGCAAGAACAAACTCATCCTGCTCATGATTGTCGGTATGGTGCCTCACGATTGCATACCGTCCCCCGACGACTGCGGATCCGTCCGCCGAACCAGCCATCCCCTGTCCGGTGAGCACTATCACCACGTCCCCGTCCCCCAACATGCCCTCGGATTCGACCTCGTCGAGCAGGCCGTGTAGCGACGTGACTTCGTTGGGCGACTCCCACGATTCGACCCGTACCGGCAGAACGTGGATACCCAAGCTGCGGTAGTGACCAGCGGCACGGGTCACGATGAGACGCGCTTCGAGCTCGGCTCGATCACCAAAATGGTTGCGCCACTCCTCGTCAAGCACCAAAACGGCATTGAACGGAACGGCGATAGCCGCCCGGTTCGGTGTTGAACCGATGAGCCGGCGTCCGCACTCCAACGTCAGCACGTCGTCGTCCTCTGCAGTTCGTAGCTGAAGAAACGTATCGACTCCGAGGGCGACACCGAACCACACCACCAGAAGGCCAACGATCACAAACCGGAACCGACCCATGACAATCGCATTCCACGAGATCAACTGTTCTCCAGTTCGTGACGCTGGGCAAGAAGGGCGGCTTCGACCCTGCTACGAACGTGCAGCTTCTGGAGTACGTTGGTCATGTAGTGCTTGACAGTCTTCTCAGCGAGGTAGAGCTGCTCGCCGACCTCCCGATTCGTACGGCCCTCGGCAACCAGTTCAAGGATGTCTTGTTCCCGAGGTGTGAGTTGCTCGAACGGATCGACAATCTCTTCGCTGGTCATTTCATGGAGAATGCTGCTGGCCAAGGCTGGGGTGACATACACCTCGCCCTTGGCCACTGCCCGGACGGCGTGGATGAGACCCTGTGCCACCACCCCCTTTAGCACATACCCCCTGGCCCCGGCTTTTAGCACTTCCAGTAGATCATCCCGGTCTTCGGAAACGGTGAGGATCAGGACGGCCGTTGCCGGCATTGATGCAGCAATGCGGCGGGTGGCTTCGATACCTCCGCCTTTGGGCATCCCTAGATCCAACACCACTAGGTCAGGCGCCAACTCATTGGTCAGTCTGACTGCCTCCTCGCCGTCAGCTGCCTCACCGACAATTTCGATGTCCTCCTCCGACGACAGAGAATGGACTACGCCCTCGCGGAAAAGCGGGTGATCGTCAGCGACGAGAACCCGCAGGCGGTCAGACACTCGCCACCGTCGAGGTCAGTGGAAGAACAGCCTGAATCTCGGTGCCCTCCCGGCGGCGGCTCTCAACCGAGAAGCTGCCTCCGAGAAGTTCCACGCGTTCCCGCATGCCGACTAGACCTAACGTTGCGCCATCGGCGACTTCTGCAGGCTCGAATCCTGATCCATCGTCAGAAATCGTCACCTTCACCTGAGAATCGGTTGCTGTCGCCCGGACCTTCCTCGACGCCGCCCCTGCATGTTTGTAGCTGTTCGCCAATGCCTCCTGGACAACCCGATAGACCGCAATACTCACCGGCTCAGATCCCGCGACCGAGCTTCCGACACAGTCGAAGACAACGGACTCGCCCGAGATGCGCTCGAAATCGGTTACAGCACGCTGGGCCGCCTCACACGGTGTCAGGTTCTCGACGCTCGGCGTCCGCAGGCCATGGCTGATCGTGCGAAGATCAGCTAACGCCGAGCCGAGAGCGGTACGCAATCTCCCAACGTCGTCGAGGCTCCCGCGGCCATTGCCCTCCATAGCATCAGCGATTCCTTCAATCCGAAGAAGAGCGAGCGACACGTCCTGCGCGGGCCCGTCGTGGATGTCCGCCGAAACGCGCCTCAGGAACCTCTCGTTGAGGGTTGTCGTGCGGGCCGCGGCCTTGCTCACGCGAGCTTGCAGACGCCGATTATCGTCGAGAGCTCCTTGGAGCTCGTCGAGGTTCTCGAGGAGCTCGGATCTCTGTATCTGGATCGTGGTGCTGGCTCGCCCTACCATCCCGTTGAGAAGCAGGTACATGGCGAGAGTGGCAACTCCCACTATCAACCAGCCTCGGATCTGGGCGCCGCGAATCTCGCTTGCGAGAGTATTGGGCAGTTGGTAGAACTCGGAAACCGCGAACACGGCTCCTGATCCCTCACTCCGTACGGGTGCATATGTCTCAATCAGGGTTTCCCATTTGCTCCGCTCGTATTCGTTCTCCTGTTCGCTGAGGTCGCTGATTTCTGATACGACCTGTCCGTTGAAAGCCTCCAACAGGTGACCGGCCATCGCAAACGTGCGACCAATCAGCTCTGGGTTGGGGCTGTAGATGATCTCACCGTCCGGCGACCAAATCTTGAAAGCCACGATCTGCTCACCCAAAGGTGTGCCCGTGAGCAGCTGATCCAAATCGGATCTCTGGGCCGGCGATAGCGCGCCCTGTTCCGATAGATCCTGCACGACGGGGCTCACGAAGCTGTCCACATAGAGCGCGGTCACGCCGGCGGTGCGGCTGACAACTGCCTGCTCGACAGCAGAGGAGACCCAGACACCAATGGTGACCATGCCTAAGACGAGGATTGCGAAGCTCAACACAACAAATTGCCAGGTGAAACTAAGCCTTTCGAGCAGGGGTACGGGCACCGGTGCCTCCACCAGATTCGCTTGACTTCATTGTAGGGGCAAGAGCATCAGACCAAGGTCGGAATCTCCCCCGACCATCAGTGGAAAAACACTCCACCCCAGCCCCTACCGCAGCAACCGGCTCAAGTCATACGGTTTCTGTGGAACTTCCACCGCCAAGCGCAACGCTTGGCCAAACAGAAAGGAACAGCATCATGAAACTCCGACGATCGATCGCACTGATAGCGGTCGGTGCCTTGACACTTGTCGCCTGCGGCACCTCCGGAGCCACCCCAAGCGACGTGACATTCGATGTCGAATTGATCGAAATCAAAGGTGCAACCGACGGCATCCCGGCCCCCGAGCCGGATCCCAGCACGCTGTCGTCAGGCTACGGGTACAAGGCACCCGGCGAATACGACGCGGACAATCCGGACAAGTGGCAAGTTGCCACATACATGTTCTCCCCTGCCGCAATGACAGTGGTTGAGGGCGACGAGGTGACCTTCAGGCTCTTTGGTATCAACGGAGACCATCACGCAATGACGGTGGTCGGGCCCGACGGTTCGACTGTTGTCAACAGTTTCGACATGAGCCGTGGACAGGAAAAACTGGTGACGTTCACCGCCGATCAGCTGGGCCACTACAAGTTCATATGCAGCACCCACGCACCTACAATGACGGCGGATCTCCTCTCGGTTTCTGGATAACGCCGAAACAAAATGTGCCGGATCAGCCATGCCAAGCATTGGCTGATCCGGCAGACTTCGTAACCAAGGCACCTGAGAACGACCATGAAGACACCGGTCAATCCCCACCCATCAGCCAGCCCCAACCTTCATGGCGCGGTCCTCCATGACATCTCCACAGGCGCGTGGATAATCGACGTGTCAGAAGCGGAGCCAAATCTGGACCGCTCTCTCATCCAACCAACCGGAGACGTTGTGCTGGTCTGCTTTGGCACACATGCGACTGGCGACTGTTCGCTCGATGTCCCCCCTCAGGGTGAGCACGGTGTGGTGTTCGAAACGAATCGGCATCCGGCCGGCGACAGCTTTATAGGTCGCTTTTCTGAACTTGCCAAAGCCGATCTACCAATTCGTGTGAAGTTTGCGACATCCACATATCATGGCGGATAGGGCTCGAAACCTTCCTCACGCTGGCTCTGGCGGACGAATGCGATGATCGCCTCCACGTCTTCTTCTGTGAGTCCTTCGACAGGTGGCATCGGTCCAAAATCCCAGTGATGGGGAGTGGCACCGATCAGAACTGCGATCTGAAACGCCCCGTCACCGTGATGGCCCGGCTCGTAGACAATCGACAGGTGAGAAGGGCCCAGGTCTGTCCCCCGTAGGTCGCTTCCATGACATTCGGCGCAGAAGGCCTCGTAGAGCTCGGCGCCCTCGGCGACCAATGCCGCGTCCAGCTCGGTGATCTCGCCTCCAGCTCCACCACACGCTGTGACCACCAGCATCAAAACAACCGCCAAGAGAAGCGACTTCGCGATCCGAGGATGATCTGTCATTTCTCGAGATCGTTCTTGCGCTGTAGATACTCGTCGCGCTCGATCTCACCGCGGGCATAACGTGCGTCGAGAATATCGCCGGCACCACGACGATCGCCGTTGGATGATTCCGGCCGACGTGTGGCCGACCAGATCAGCCAACCGACGAGCGATACCAGAAGAATCATGAACAACCAGCCGGAGATGGCCATTCCCCAGCCCCAACCTCCCATATGCGACCAGCCACCGGCATCCGCCGACAGGGCTGATACATGACCGAGAACTCGCATGTCCTACCTCCTAGAGACTGCTCCCACCTTT
>JAUXMQ010000051.1 GCA_030623125.1 Acidimicrobiia bacterium | reverse complement strand
GGTACGAGACACTGGGCGGTCTGATTACAGCATTGCTGGAGCATCTCCCTGACCTCGGTGACACCGTGGAAATCGATGGCTGGATGTTCGAGGTGGTCGGGGTTGACGGATTCCGGGTGGACCGAGTCAAGATAACTCCACCGGCCGAGGACAACACATGAGCGTTCTGGCCGCCGTCGTGGCCGTCTTCCTGATATTCATCAACGGTTTCTTCGTTGCCGTCGAGTTTGGCTTCACCGCCTCCCGCAGATCGATCCTCGAGGAACGTGAGGCATCGGGAAGCAAGCTGGCACGTTGGGCACTGGCATCGATGAACGAGCTCCCGGTCACATTTGCCGGCGCTCAGCTTGGCATCGTCGGGGCATCGCTCGTTCTCGGTTTCGTAATCGAGAACTCTCTGGAGGTGGCGTTCCATGGCCTCTACGACACACTCGGGTTTCCCAGCGGAGTCGTCACAACATTATCCCTGGTCACGGCCCTCCTAATCGTCACCTTCGCCCACAACGTGCTTGGAGAGATGGCGCCGAAGAACGCCACGATCGCAGCGCCAGAGAGGGTTGCGCTCATCGTCGCCGCTCCATTCCGCGGCTACGTCACCATTCTCAGGCCGTTGATCCTCGCCCTCTCCTGGACGGCCGGTGGAGTCTTGAGACTGTTCGGCGTACGACCCCGGCACGCAGTCGAGACCGCCCAGTCGGCAGAAGACATCGCCACACTGGTCAAGACGATCGGCGCTGGAGGAATCATCGATCCGGGCTCGTCGCGACTCCTCACATCAGCACTCAAGTTCCAGGACACGGTCGTGTCGGAGGTCATGGTTCCACGTCCTGATCTGATCACAGTGTCTACAAAGGAGTCAGCCGCGGAAATCGAGCACATTGTGGTGGAGACGGGACACTCAAGGATTCCCGTGTACGGAGAGGATCTCGACGACATCAGAGGTTTTGTTCACGCTAAGGACCTCCTCACCGTCGACCCTGACCACCACCACCAACCTGTTGAGGTGCGTCTCATTCGCACTGTTCCTGTTGTCCCGGAATCAATGCCGGTATCACCGTTGCTCGAGACGATGCGCTCCGAGGGCGTTCACATCGCCGTGGCCATCGATGAGCATGGGAGTGTCGCCGGCCTGGTGACGCTCGAGGACATCGCCGAGGAGCTCGTTGGCGACATCCGCGATGAGCACGACATTCGCGAGGTGATGGAGATCAGAGCAGCGGGACGCAACCGATTTCTCGTGGCCGGACAGACGCGTCTCGATCGACTCGCCGACGTGGGAGCCGTGCTCGCAGACGGCGACTACGAGACCGTCGGCGGATACCTGATGGCCCAACTGGGCCGGGTCCCTCGACGTGGTGACTCGGTTGCCACGGAAAGCTTCGACATCAGGGTTCGACGCATGGACGGAAGAAGGGTTCGCGAGGTCGAACTCACGGTCAAACCACCAACTTCCAAAGAGAAATAGCCCTTTGTGAAGATTCGCGCGGGGCCATAACCCGCGCGAATCTTCACAGAAAAGTATGAAATAGGGAGGGCCTAGCTCATGGGGACGATGTGGTCGCCGGATTATGTGGGTGGGGGGCTCGTCAACCTCAGTGCGGAACTCGAGCAGCGTCTGGGTGGTGGGTCGGCGTCGCCAGGTCTGACTTCGGAGCTTGCCGCGCCGATCCCAAACGCCGAGACATACGTCTTGGTGCTGTTCGACGGTCTCGGTGATCGCCAGATCGCTTCGCACGCGGCGGCGGCCGATCTGAAGGAGCATCGGGCGGGGGCCCTCGATGCGCCGTTCTCTACTCAAACATCGGTGGCGACAGCCACGCTCGCCACGGGACTCCCGCCTTCGCGCCACGGTCTTGACTCTTACCTGATGCGGCTTCCCGAGTGTGACACTCCGGTCAGCACGCTCTGGTGGTCAGACGTCGACGGCACGACAGTCGACGTCGATCTCGAAGATTTCCTTCCCGCTCCCAACATGGCGGAGCGCCTGGCGTCCCGGGGCGCTGAGGCTGTGGTGGTCGAACCGGCCATCTATCTCGGAGGCCCCCTCGACCGGGTGCTCTACCGGGGAGCCCAAACCCGGGGTGTGGAGCAGGGATCGTCGCTCGCTGAGACCGTGCTCGAGGAGGCGTCCCGCCCCGGCAGGCTGGTGATCTGCTATTTGCCCCACGTCGACGTAGCCGGGCACGCCGAGGGCACCGGGTCCGGGGCCTACGTCGAGGCTCTCCGCACCGTTACCAGCGAGTGGCAGACCATCGGCGAGGGTCTTCCCTCCCACGCGGCTCTCATCGGAACCGCTGACCATGGGATGGTCGACGTCGCTCCCGACGATCGCATCGACCTCGATCCTCCATCGTCACTGATCCTGTACGGGGACGATCGAGTCATCTATGTGGACGGTGAGCCAGGGTTGGCCGCCGAGTACGCCGCCGGTCTCCCGGCGACTTGGCTGCCGATCGACGAGGCCCGGCATCTATGGGGACCGGGCCCGTTTCACCCCCAGCTTGAGAGCAGGCTGCCGGAGGGCCTGATCGTCGCCGAGGACAACGTCGCCCTCCACTATCCGGGGAATCAGATCCACCTCGTCGGCTACCACGGTGGCCTCTCCGAAGACGAGTTGCGCATCCCGCTGCTGGTTTGGAATGGCGGCGTCTGAGGCAGTGGTCGAAGTATCAACCGACTACTTGTAGGAAGCCCAGGACCTCATCGACGTATTTCTCCGGGTCTGTCTCGTACGACTCGATGTGGCCGGCTCCAGGGATCTGGATGAGTCTCACCAGATCCGGGGCTGCTTCAACGAAGGCGACGCTCTGGGTGACAGGAACACTCTGATCGTCAGTCCCATGATGAACCAGCACCGGTGTACGGAGTGAGAATTCGGCCTTGTCGACGTAATCAATCGCCTTCCAGTTGACGCCGATGCGCAGCGAGGTGATGAATTTGGCCACCCAGGTGATCGTTGGTGGCACCTTCATCGGCAGGACAGGCATGTCTCGCTGGCCGGCGGCGAAGTCGACGGTGTCACCAAAGTCGATGTTGGGGGCATCGAAGATCAGGCCTCGTATCTCGTCGAAGTTGTGGCGGTAGAGAAACGAAAGGACATGTGAACTGCCAGTGCTGAACCCGCTGAAGACAACGGCCTCGGCGCCGTTCAACTCGGCAAACTCCATCGCGCCTCTGATGTCCTCCCACTCGGTTCCGCCGTACTGGTAATAACCGCTCGGATCAAAAGGTTGATTCTCGTCATTGCGATAGGTGATCGAGAGCTGGGGGTAGCCGGCTTCCTGGAGAGGGGCGAAGAGATGTTCGGCCTCGGCCGGCGTGGCGCCCTTGCCGTGAACGTGGATCACCCAAGTGTCTCCACTCGCGGGCAGGTGGAGAGCATCCATCTGCCCGAGAGGCGTCTGATAGGACACCTCAACGATCTCGTAATCGCCGGTTGGTGTCACGATCGGGTCGGGGTCGGGAACGAAGCCGTCGGCGATCAGCTCACCGGAGAAGAACCAGCCGCCCCCTATGTGAGCAACGAGAAGAAGAGCAACAAGCGTCCAGAGGACACCACGAAAAAGTGATCTGGTTGACATCGTCTTTGATTCTTGCTGGTTTCAGCCGACTGGCAATAGCAATCCGCCGACCAGATGTTCTTCGTGGTCGGTCACGGGAATCGGATCCTCCCCGAAGGTGGGCTCCAACTCCCAGGCTTCAGAGATGGTCTCGTCCACTCTCACCGAGACTGCATCCTCCATTACCGACTCGACCGGATCCCGGCCGGCGTCCATGAGTCGCTGACGACGCACCAAGCCGACGAGAAGACCTTCATGTGCAACCGCAAGGGTGTTCTCCGTGTGAAAACGAAGGGTGTCGTCAGCTTGACGCAGAGGCGCCACGTAGACAGGGTCCCCCATGAAACGAAACACCCTGTCGGGAGCGCTACGGACTATCACTGCCCCGACTTGGGCAGTTCGGCGAAGCCTCGCACCCGGTCCGAACATCGACCGTTGCAGCCACGAACCTCCGGAGGCGCCAAGAACCAGAAGGGCACCCTCATCAAGAGTTTCGACCAGTTCGGAGACACCGTCTACCTCGATCACACGCCCCCCCAACCCGGGAAGCCGGGACCCGATCTCGTCGAGAATCCCTTGTGCGGAGGCGATGTCGTGGTCAGGCCCGGAAGCAGAGACCATCTCAGAGGGGACACCGAGGGCAGAACCCAGTTGGGTGGCGGTTTCGGCGGCGAGAAGAGAGTGTGGCCCGCCTGCAACGGTGGCAACCACGCGAGTGACGTTCTCGGGCTGGAAATCGACCGGAACGGCGACACTGACGAGGTCGAAGCTGTTGGACAGTTTCCTGGCGACCAGGAGATCTGCGCGCCGGCTGATGCATTCCTCGCCCGGATCTCCCGAAACCCGGGTGGGCTCACCCTCTGCAAGGAGGTCGGCAAGTTCGGCGCACCCTTTTCCCCGTGTCCAAACGACCGTCGGAGTGTCCGCTTTGGGGGATGTCAGATTCATCTCCGCTCCTCATTGTGCCACACCACTGATGTTTTCAAACACCACCGCATCACAGCCTATGGGCATGAACCTCTGATGACGAGTGCTTTGTTCCATTGCCTCAACGTGGCCGTCAAAAAGTGACAAGATTGGGATATGGATTACTCACAGGTACTGGCTCGCCGTCGCATGGTCAGGAACTACACCGGTCAATCGGTGGACGACGATGCCCTCGACCGAATCGCCGCTTCGGCGCTGAGGGCTCCCTCGGCGGGCAACAGCCAGGCGATCGGAGTGGTAGTGGTGACCGACGTGTCGGTGCGGCGCCAAATCGCCCAACTTGCTGGAGAGGACTCGTATGTGTCCGCCGGGTTCGACCCCTGGATCTCCAAGGCTCCGGCACACGTCGTGATTTCGGTCAGCGAGAAGATTTACCGGGACCGATATTCCGAGCCCGACAAACTAGGACCGGATGGCCAGATGATCGAGTGGCCCATCCCCTACTGGTGGGTCGATGCCGGGGCAGCGCTCATGGCCGTGCTATTGGCCGCGGTGGACGAAGACCTGGCTGCCGGCTTTCTCGGCGTTCACTCGGTACCGGACCTCGCCTCCGCCCTTCGGCTGCCGGACGAGCACACGCCGATCGGCGTCGTCACCATCGGCCACCCGGCTCCGGATCGACGGTCGGCAAGTCTCGACCGGCCCAGAAAGGCAAAGGATTCGGTGATCCACCACGATCACTGGGATGAAGGTGGCTGATCCTCAGCAGACGGAAGCATCCGCCCGAGTGCCTCGTACGCGGCGCCGAGATCAGCCTCCCGAACCAGGACCTTGACACCTTCGATCTGATCGAATGTGGGTATTGACGACGATGCCACATCCGCCTCGACGATCGCATCGATGCCGAACGTCTCGAGCTTCGCCTTGACCAAGGTGGCCTCGGTCAGAGTGGAGTAGGTAGCCAATCGGCTGAGCTTCATGGTCGAATTGTATGAGACTCGACTGCGATACTCGTCACCGATGGCCTACGACATCACATCGCCGACCAACGAGCGGATCAAGCGACTGATCCGGCTCCGGGAGAAGAGGCATCGCGACGCCGAGGGCATCTTTGTCGTTGAGGGTGATCGTCTGGTTAGCCGTGCAATCGAGAGCGGTCTCGAGCCACTCGAGACCTACATCGACGACCCGAACTCCGATCTGGCCACTACCGATGCACTGATAGTGGAGCCGACGGTCCTGAGTCGGGCCTCGTATCGCAATCAGTCGGAAGGCGTGGTGGCTGTCTTCGAGCAGTTTCCGCTCACACTCGACCACATCGATCTGGGCGACACACCTCTCGTCCTCGCGGCGGAATCGATCGAGAAACCAGGCAACCTCGGCGCCATGCTGCGCACGGCCGATGCCTCCGGAGCAAACGGTTTTGTCGCGGTGGGCGAGACAGTTGACGTTTTCAACCCAAACGTGATCCGGGCGTCAACGGGTGCGCTGTTCAGTGTGCCGGTGGCTGTGTGCGGGCTCGACGACTTTGGACCGTGGCTCGAGGAGCACTCGATTCGCTTGATTGCGGCATCGCCCGACTCTCAGAACACACTCTGGGATACCGACATGAAGGGTGCTTCCGCCCTGTTGGTCGGCGCAGAAGACACGGGTCTCAGCAAATCCGCGACACAGTTGTGCGACAGCCTCGTCGCTATCCCCATGTTCGGGTTGTCTGACTCACTGAATACGTCGGTGAGCTTGGCCCTCCTCGCTTATGAGGCGCTGAGACAACGTGTTGGTTGATTGACATCGAACATATGTTCGATGTAATCTCGAGCGGCGATGGAGACAGCCTTTCAGCCCAGCTTCGATGACCTGTCAACCCCCCTCTTCGACGTCACGTTCTGCATCCTCGACCTGGAGACCACAGGCGGCTCCCACTCCAATTGTGAGATAACCGAGATCGGCGCCGTCAAGTACCAGGGCGGCGAACTGCTCGGCTCGTTCCAGACTCTGGTCGACCCCGGCCTGGCCATCCCCCCGTCGATCACGATCCTCACCGGGATCACCCATGCAATGGTGTTCGACGCACCACGGATCGAATCGGCGCTGCCGTCATTTCTGGAGTTCATCGGCAACACCATCATTGTGGGACACAACGTCCGATTCGATCTTTCGTTTCTCAACGCAGCGGCAGTCCGGCTCGGGTACGGACATCTCGAGAACAAGTCGGTCGACACCGCCGCGCTAGCCCGAAGGTTGATTCGGCCCGAGGTTGCCAACCTTCGTCTTCAAACCCTGGCTGACCACTTTCGGAGTCCGGTGAAGCCGGTTCACAGGGCGCTGGATGACGCCAAGGCACCGGCACATGTCCTCCACGGGCTTCTGGAACGTGTCGGATCGCTGGGTGTCACCAACCTCGACGACCTGCTCCAAATGCCGACGGCCAAAGGCTCGGCCCACTACTCCAAGATCAAGCTGACCGAAGACCTGCCAAGACTGCCGGGAATCTACATCTTCAAGGACAGACAGAACATCCCGATCTACGTCGGGAAGGCCACCAATCTCAGGACCCGTGTCCGCCAGTACTTCTACGGGGACAAGCGGAGAACCATCGCCAATCTGATGAAGGAGCTCCACTCCATAGACCACCAGGTGTGTGAGACGGTACTCGAGGCCGAGATCACCGAACTCAGGCTCATCCACGCCCACCGGCCTCGCTACAACCGGCGGTCACGCCCACCGAAATCCTCGCACTTCGTCAAATTGACCGACGAGCCGTTCCCCAGACTCTCGGTGGTCAGGGCCCTCAAGGACGATGGGATCT
>JAUXMQ010000072.1 GCA_030623125.1 Acidimicrobiia bacterium | reverse complement strand
GAGAGGGAATGCTGCTCAGCGGTATCGCCTTCTTGCTCGGAACGATTCTCTGGGCCATCCGAACTGCCGGTGGCGAGGTCCAAGAGGCTCTTGGA
Organism: Acidimicrobiia bacterium; assembly: GCA_030623125.1. Taxonomy (GTDB): domain Bacteria; phylum Actinomycetota; class Acidimicrobiia; order Spongiisociales; family ZC4RG35; genus SZUA-217. Next base: position 6,282 of record JAUXMQ010000072.1, on the reverse strand, counting down.
GTGAAGATCTACACGCCGAAGATGCCAGCAATGGCCAAAGCGTTCGTGGTACTGATGATGCTCGGTTTGATGGTTTCCATCGCCCAGTTCATCGGCTACGTCGTGGTCGCCGGCTCGTCTGACCCGGCATCCGCTTTTGCCTGGCTGGGACCATTCCGTGAATTCGGCCTTGGGTTGATACTCGCCGGAATCACTCTGGCCTTGGCAGGCATCGCAAACGTTCTCGGGTTCCAGTTCTGGCGCATTCAGAACTTGATCAAGAACGGAGAGAGGAGCTGAAATGGCTACAAGTACAACAACATCGAGCGATTTCCCGATCGATGTCTCCAACAAGGGGCTCGGCTACAACAAACCACAGCAAATGGGACGCAAGCTTTGGGGACCCATGTGGGTCATGTCGATCATGGCATTTCCCATCGCTCTCATCCTGGGCATTGTTCGATCCAACGCAATAGCCACCGGAGAGTCTGAGGCGACGATCGCCGCCCTCGGACACACGACGACGGGCATTATGTTCATCGGATTCACCGCGGTGTTCGCCGCGATCTCCTTCGCCATTGCCAAGATCCTCGGTGAGTTCCGCAAGGGTGGCGGCGAGGTTCAAGAGCTGGTGAGCTCCGAGGTTCGGACGCTGAAGATGCCGCCGACAGCCAAGATTCTCATCTTGGGGATGGCAATGGGAATGATGACTCTGCTCATCGCCTCGATCATTCACCTGGTCGTTGCAGCCCAGGTGTCGTCGGGATCGCTCAGCCTTGCCAGTGCAGAAACCGCAGCAATCAATCTGGAGGCGGTTCGTCGACTCGGCGTTGCCGTTTACCTGGTTGCGATCACGTTTGGTCTTGCGACCATCATCAGGGTGCTTCGGTTCCAGGCGATCCGGCTTCGCGAGTTGGTTCAGACCTCCTGACACCATCCCCCGCCCCGAACACAAAGGTGGGCTGTCCCTTGGGACAGCCCCCCTTTCGCGTTCCCCATTGGGAAAGTGAATCGGGGGCCACGATTGTCCGACTCTCGACAGTTGGGCATAAACGACGGGCTGCCGACATTTATCTCTATGACGGTTCCCGACGGAGGACACATGGACAACATCGATTTCGCCCTCCTGCTACTGAGGTTGTGGGCAGGCCTCGTGATCATTGCCCACGGCATCAACCATGGTCGGAGTCTCGAGGGCACAGCCAACTGGTTTGCGAAGGTGGGATTCAAGGCCCCCCATCTCAATGCGTTCATTTCGTCGGCGATGGAGATCACCGTGGGGCTTGCCTTGATCGCCGGTCTGCTCACGCCGGTGGCCGCAGCCGGTCTTGCCGCGACCATGTTCGTGGCCTTCTGGTCAATTCACCGTTTTGCCGGCTTCTTTGTGTTTCACCGTCCAGATGAGGGATACGAGTATGTGGCAACACTTGCCGTCATAGCCCTTGTACTGGCGATCATGGGACCAGGCTCGGCCTCGGTGGATGCCGCTCTGGATCTCGACGAGACCCTGTCCGGAGCGATCGGTGTTGGCATCTTCGGCGCTGGAATACTCGCCGCTATCGGCCAGCTAGCAACGTTCTGGCGCAAGCCTGTCAAGGAGGAAACGAAAGCATGACCCTGAAGCAACTGCCCTCTGGCCTCGCGGAGACGAGAGACTCACTTCATCAGCTGGCGTTCTTCGCCTTGAGTCCGGCCCGCCACAAGGCGATGGGACGAATGGGGCTCCAAGCCACTCCGGGTGGATTCGGAACACCGGAGTTCGAAGGTCGCGTTGCCCGGATCGAAGGGGACCAACTCGTCCATAGCCAGGATGGCAACGTCGCCACCCAGGCCATTACCACTGTTCGTGAGGCCGCTGAGTTCTTCGGCAATGAATACGAGGTCGAGTGGTTCGCAGATTTTCACGATCCGCTAGAAGCCTCGGATCCCGATGCCCAACTTCTGGTGAGTCGGGAGGCCAGTCTCGCGATTGGTGACTGGTTCGAGTTCGGGTTCACCGTGCTCAACGACTTGAGAAGCCATGGTGTGAAAGGAGATGACGTCTCCGAAGTGCAGCTCTGGCCCGAGCATCTCGATCCGGCCACGGAGTTGGGTGACTATGAGAAGGGACAGCGAGCCAGCTTTGGGGCCTCACCGGGAGATGGAGCGAATCCGGAGCCTTATCTTTATGTGGCCTCCTGGTCTGACATCGACCGATCCAATACCTATTGGAACAGCACCTCGTTCAACGGGTCGAGTCTGGCCTATGGGGAGTTGCTGGCGGGGGATGACCCACACGGGAAAGCACTCGAATTCCTAGTCGAGGGTTACCGCATCCTCCACGCCGGTTGACACCAGCGACTCGACAAATCCCTCCGCGGCGAGACGTACCAGCCTGATCGTCTCGTCATAGCCCTCATCGGGCCCACCGTAGGGGTCAGGGATCTCTTCCTCGGCCGAGGTGGTGTCGTACGTTCGGAACAGTCGCATCTTGGCGTGTGCCTCGAGTGAGGGGGCCATTGCCATGAGATCTCTGAGATTGGACCGGTCCATTGCAAGGATCACGTCATGACGATCGAAATCGAGACTGTTCACCTTTCGGGCACGTCCTTCGATGGTGAGGCCGGCTCGTTCGCCTGCGGCAATCACCTGGCCGTGGGGCGGCTCACCGAGGTTCCACGACCCGGTCCCCGCAGAGTCGACCTGCACATCGATTCCACGAGCCAGGGCTGCTTCGTTGATCGCCGCTTCTGCCGAAGGGGATCTGCAGATGTTTCCGGCGCAGACGACCAGCACTTTGAGCGTCATGTCTGAGCCTCGGTTCTGAGACGCTTCTCAGCGAGGTCCAGATAATCGGCGTCGGTGTCGAAACCGACGTAGTGCCGTCCCGCATTGGCTGCCGCCACAGCGGTAGTACCGGACCCAAGAAACGGGTCGAGTATGAGGTCGCCTGTGTAGGTGTACAACTCGATGAGTCGACGCGGCAGTGCGATTGGGAACGGGGCGGGGTGCCCAACCCTGGTGGCGCTTTCCGGCGGAATCTCCCATATATCGATGGTGGCCTGAAGAAACTCGTCGGTTTCGATCGTCGCCCTGTGAGGGAGACCGATTTCTTCCCGCTTTGCCCGTTTGACTGCCCGATCGAAACGGCCTTTTGAGGCGATGATCACCCTCTCGGTGACATCTCGCAGAACCGGGTTCTGAGGTGACCGGTACGAACCCCATGCACAACTTCCGCCTGCACCTTTGGCTTTCTGCCAGATCACCTCACCCCTGAGAAGCATTCCCAGGTCGTCTTGGAGTATGGAGATGATGTCGGCGGAAAGTGAGCGGTACGGCTTTCGTCCCAGATTGGCAACGTTGATGGCCATGCGGCCACCCGGCTCGAGTTTGCGGAGAGATACCGAAAACACGTCGTGAAGCATCTCGAGATACTCGACGTAGCTCGATGGAGTTTGCCCCGCAGCCATGTCGGTCTCGTATTCCTTGCCTGCGAAGTAAGGCGGGGACGTGACCAATAGAGCAACCGAGCGATCGGCAACCTGGCTATCGGTCATCTCTCTTGCGTCGCCGTGGAACAGTCGATCGAGGACGGAGGCCGCCTCGACCCGCTCGTCCCTGGATATGACCGGCGGGCCGAATCGCTCATAGAAAGCAGTGGCGTCATGTGATTCGCGCTTGCCCGACCCAAACTCCGATGTGGCTGTTGCCAGCCGTTGCCTCGCCATCGGGATGAAGTTACCCCTCCGTTGCTGATGTGCCGTGGAATGTGATCGCGGCTTCAATGGCGCAACACCATGCCTGTCGAGATTCCTGACGATCGCCCACGCCTGACAATCTGGCTTCGCGACGGCTCGGAAGTGCTGCTGAGTCCCCTGAGCGCCGAGGACAGTGGTCTCATCGAGGAGGGCCTCGACCACCTCTCGGTTGAGAGTCGGTATACCCGGTTTGGCCAGGGTGTTGGGCATCTGAGCCACAGTGAATTGGAGTACCTGACCGATGTCGATCAGCGAACTCATGTCGCCTGGGGAGCGGCGGTCGATGGTGAAGTCGCCGGCGTCGGGCGCTACATCTGGATTTCCGAGATTGGTTGTGGCGAGATAGCCGTCACCGTCGTCGATGAGTTTCAGCATCGGGGCCTGGGGACATTGCTGTTTGGAGCCCTCACCGCAATTGCTCGCGCCGACGGCTTGGAGGCGTTCTGTTTTGTGATCGTTCCCGACAACCGACCGGTGAGACAAGCCCTGCAACGATTGGACGTCGAGCTCACCGAGTCGGGAGGTCTTCTCGAGGGCAAACTTGCAGTCGCAGATCTACCCATAGGCGTGTATGACGCCGAGATGATCTCCGTGATGAATCAGGTGCGGAGTTAGCCCCCAGCAGCCTCCTCGAGATCGAGTGAAGCCGAGTTGATGCAATATCGCAGACCCGTCGGATTGGGACCGTCTTCGAATACGTGGCCAAGATGCCCGCCGCATTTGGCGCACTTGATCTCCGTGCGAACCATTCCGAAGGTCGCGTCGGCTTTCTCTTCGATGTTGTTGGGGTCGAGAGGCTGAAAGAAACTCGGCCATCCCGATGCGGACTCGAACTTGGTATCACTGGAGAAGAGCTCCTCCCCACACCCGGCGCAGCGATAGGTCCCCTGAGTCTTGGTGTCCCAGTATTCGCCGGTGAAGGCTCTCTCGGTGCCGCCCTGACGCAGTACCTGATACTGATCGGATGTCAGCTTGTTTCGCCAGGCAGTTTCGTTGTCGGGCATCTCACTCATGGGGACCTCTCATTCATCACCATTCAAACCCAAGTGGGCTTCTAATCGATCAACGAAGGTCCCCTGGGCCTCGCTCAGCTTGGTTCTAGCCACGATGGGAGTCATCCATTCAACGCGGTCGATCTCTGGAAAGAAGCGACCATGCATTTGGAACATTCCGGGCTCCAGGGCAATGGGGTCAAAGTCACGCGCTACCGCCCATGCCACGACCACCTTGCGAGAACGGAGAACGGTTTCGCCCAACGACACCCAGTCATCGATTGGCGCCGGCCAGCCGGTTTCCTCCTCGAACTCCCTTATCGCTGTTTGCCGGTCATCTTCCCCTTCTTCAACCATGCCCTTCACAATCGACCAGGCACCTTTGTCGCGTCCTGCAAAGAATGGGCCTCCAGGGTGGGCGATCATCACCTCGAGGCCGCCAATCATTCGATAGGGAAGAAGACCCGCGGATCTCATAGGAGGTGACATTACGCTGGTCGCGTGACCACTCTGGCCGCCTATTCGCCGACCGGCCCGGATTTGGCTTCTTTCGACTCGAAGCTGACTCTTGGACAGGCTGAGCCGTTGGGGGTTGGCGTAAAGAGGGTCACGATGGAACAGTTGGAGCTGGGTGCGAGTGGTTTCTTTGACGGTGAGGATCAATTCAGCACAGCCGTTCACGATTCGAGGAAGGCGATCAAGAAGGTCCGGTCGTTGCTGCGTCTCGTCAAGAGCGAACTCACCGACAAGGTCTACAGGTACGAGGACAAGTCGCTGCGCAACACGGCGCGTCTCACAAGCGAGATCCGATCTTCGGCGGCGGTTGTCGAGGCGGTCCTGGTGGTTGAGGACCTGTACGGAGAGATGCTTGCCGAGGGAATGTTCGAGGAGATGATTTCTCGTCTCACGCAGCGTCGAGACGTAATAGAGCTTCGTGCTTTGGAGGATCCGAACCTCATTGGACGGGTGGTCAGGAACATGGAGCGTGCGTATCACAGGTACTCGGCCTGGCCCACCGACCCCGATGCGCGAAAGGTCTATGGGCTCGGGATCAGGGACAGGTACATGTCGGTCCAGTCGGGCCTGGAGGAAACCTACGGGCGTGGGCGCACCGAGATGGTTATCGCGTATACCCGACCGACCGTGGTCAATTTCCACCTATGGCGCAAGCGCGCCAAGTACCTGCGCTATCAGATGGAGTTTCTGGTGCCGCTCTGGCCCGAGGTCGTGGTGGGCATGGCGGTGACCCTCGATCGGCTCGGGCTCTTTCTCGGAGAAGACCACGATCTGGCCGAGCTTCTGACGCTGATCCACGAACGCCCCGACATCTGCCCCAACCCACGGGAGCGCTCCCTCTTTTCGGCTCTGGTAACCCAGAGACGTGCTGAGTTGCAGTTGGCCGCCGAGATACTGGGACGTCGGATCTATGCCGAGAACCCGGATTCTCTCAGCTCTCGTTTTGGCGAGTATTGGGAGAGTCGGCAATTGGCGCTCGATCTTCCGCTGGACACCGTCGTCGTCTATTTGGCGGTCCCCAAACTGGAGAGCGCCGAGCGGAATCATTGCCGCGGAGT
>JAUXMQ010000147.1 GCA_030623125.1 Acidimicrobiia bacterium | reverse complement strand
TGTTTCCGCCCTCTTCCTGGACGAGAACCACTGTCGCCGCCGAGTCTCGGACCGGCTGGGTGAAGTCCCCGTGTTCGGAAAGACCCTGAAGACGGTCGGAAGCGGTGACGGCGATGAACGACCAGTCTTGTCGGTTCTTGGAACTGCCGGTCATCCGGCCGGCTTCGAGAATCGCCTCGAGGTCCTCAGTCGAGAGTGGATTTTTTTCGTAGTCGCGGATCACCCGCAGGTTGAGAATGAAGTCGTAGGTATCGGACATGGTTCGAGCTTAGAGCTCACGGTTCACCTGGATGATCGGATAGGTTGTGGCCGACCGAGAACCCGAGGAGCTAGTCCGTCATGCCGACCCCACATATCTCTGCCGAAAAGGGTGATTTTGCACCCTCGATTCTGCTGCCCGGTGACCCGCTCCGCGCAAAGCACATCGCAGAGAACTTCCTCGAGGACGTCAAGCAGGTAAACGCGGTCCGCAACATGTTCGGCTACACGGGGACCCACTCTGGTATTCCGATCTCGGTGATGGGCACCGGCATGGGCATCCCCTCGGCGTCGATCTATGCCACCGAGCTCATCACCGAGTACGCCGTGGAGCGATTGATCAGAGTTGGGTCCTGTGGCGGAATATTGCCTTCCGTAAAGATCCGCGACGTGGTTCTCGCGATTGGGGCGTGCACCGACTCCAGGGTCAACCGGGCTCGCTACGGCGGTGATGATTTCGCTGCAACGGCCGATTTCTGGCTGCTTCAGGCTGCGGTTACCGCGGCGGCGGCCAAGGGAGTCGAGGTGAAGGTTGGAAACGTCCACTCGGCGGACCTCTTCTACAACCCCGACGGTGAGGCGTTCGATCGCATGGAGGCGATGGGTGTCCTGGCTGTGGAAATGGAGGCAGCGGGTCTCTATGGCGTTGCTGCCGAGAAGGGCGGTCGAGCGTTGACGATTGCGACAGTCTCCGATCACATCCGGACCGGCGAGGCCACCAGTGCCGAAGAGCGGCAGCAGACATTTGACGAAATGGTGGAGATCGCCCTGGAGACGGTAAAACTCGACGTGGAGGGCTAGTCGGCAGTCAGGTTCGGGTCGCGATCCCAATTCCAACGTCGGCGCCGAACGGGTAGCGACGTTCAGTCAACCAGACGGTGTCTTACCCTGTTCCGCTCATGTCACCGGATCGCTCCATCATCAAACAGGGCATTGCCGACGCCTTGCCACTCTTTGTGCCGGCAATCCCCTTCGCTTTCGTCATTGGGGTGGTCATCGTCGACTCAGGAGTCAGTCCCGTCGTCGGCTGGTCCAGTTCCTGGATCATCTTCGGCGGCGCAGCCCAACTGACACTCATCTCGCTGCTCGGCTCGGGCGCGGCCGCCGCCGCAGCGATCACCGCGGCTCTCGTGGTCAACGCCAGGCATCTGATGTACTCAGCCGCAATGGCCCCGGTGTTCCAACACCAGCCCCGCTGGATGAGAAGGGTCGGTCCCTATTTCCTCATCGACCAACAGTTCGCCCTGGCGATACTTCGCGCCGACGACGATCCGAAGACGTTTCGGACCTACTACCTGTCTGCCGGTCTGGTCTTCTGGAGCATGTGGCAGATCACCACGGTGGTGGGCATCATGCTCGGGCCCATTGTTCCGGTGTCCTGGAGTCTCGAGTTCGCCGTTTCGATTCTGTTCCTTGGATTGATCGTCATGGGCATCGACAAGTACCCCAAGCTGGTCGCCGCGCTGGTGGGAGCCGGCGTTACCTACTTGTCAGCCGGTTTGCCCAATCGTGCCGGTCTTCTGGTCGGGGCCTTTGTGGGGATCCTGGTCGGCACCGTTGCTGAAAGGCTCCGAGAGTGACCGACTTCTTAGCCATCGTCGCGGTCGGCATCGGAACCTATCTGAGCCGGGGGGTATTCATCCTTGCCCTTGCCAACAAGAAGATTCCCGACTCTGTGCTGGTTGCGCTTCAATTCGTGGCGCCGGCGGTGCTGAGTGCGTTGATAGTGGCGCTTCTGATCGACAGTGACGGAAACATCGCCATCGGAGTTGCCGAGGTATCAGCTTTTGTCGTGGGCGGCGCCGTGGCATACAAGACCCGAAATCACATCCTCACTCTGATAACAGGTATGGGGGTGTTCTGGCTGGTTCGGGCCCTGATATGAGAGAAGGGGCCCGAAGGCCCCTTCTGACTCTGTCCGCTCTTTGGATCTCAGCCGAATAGGTCTGCGATGAATCCGGTCTGGTTGGCGATGATCAACACCGTGAGAATCCACATCATCACGTGGATCTCCTTGACCTTTCCACTCACTGCGTAAAGGAATGTGTGGGCAACAATCGCCAGGCTGATGCCAAACGTGATCGAGAAGGTGAAGGGCATTCCAACAATCGCCAAGAATGCCGGTATCGACTTTCGATAATCCGTCCAGTCGACCTTGGTGGCACCGGTCATCATCATTGCTCCGATGATGATCAGGGCGCCCGAGGTCGCGAGAGACGGTATGGCTTGCGCCAGCGGCGATAAGAACATCGCCGCGAAGAACAGGAGGGCGACGGTGAGAGCGGTGAGCCCGGTCTTTCCGCCCTCCTCGATGCCGGCGGCCGATTCGATGTAGGTCGTGGTGCTCGACGTTCCCAGCGCCGCACCTATCGCCGTAGCCGTCCCATCGGTGGCGAACGCCGCACGGGGTGCCTGGATGTGTCCTTCCTCATCCAGCATTCCTGCTTTCTCGGTCAATCCGATGAGGGTTCCCGCCGTGTCGAAGAAGTCGACGAAGAGGAAGGTGAACACCACGCTCACCACTCCCAAAGCAAGCGCCGCGCCGAGATCCATGGCGAGGAACAGGTCGGTAGGCGCCGTGAACCCGACAATCGAGCCCCCAAAGCCGGCAAAGGCCTCCAACCCTTCACCGCCATAGTTGTAGGCGTCGAGATCGAAGATGATCACAACGGCGGTCACCGCCACGATCCCGATCATGATGGCGCCTTTGATCTTGTTTGCCAGAAGCGCGCCTGTGATCACGATTCCACCCAATGCCACCCAGGGAAGCCAAGAGCTGAAGTCACCGACTTGGACGAAGGTGGCCGGCGAGTCCTGTAAGAAGCCGGCGCCGATGAACCCAATGATCGCCAGAAACGCTCCGATACCGGCCGTGATGGCGTGCTTCAGATGCAGCGGAATGGCATTGAGAATCCACTCGCGCAAACCGGTGAGGGCAATGATCGCGAAGAGGATTCCTGAGATGAACACCGCTCCCAATGCCGTCTGCCAGGGAATGCCCAGGGTAAGGACAACCGTGAACGTGAAGTACGCGTTCAGCCCCATTCCGGGGGCTAGAGCGAACGGAAGCTTGGCCCAAAGGGCCATGAGCAGTGTCCCGATGCCAGCAGCGAGCGCTGTGACAGTCAGGAGTTGGGGAAACGCTCCTTCGAAGTCGATCGCGTTGGAGAGAATCGCCGGATTCACAAAGATGATGTAGGCCATCGCCAGGAATGTGGTGATGCCTGCCCTCACCTCCTGTGAAGTGGTCGAGCCCCTCTCACTTATTTGGAAATAGCGATCGAGCACGCTGGTGCCGCCTGTTTCCGGCGGCGTTTCCGTTATCGCCATTCGAGGTCTCCTCGCTGTGGACGGCGACACAAAGGTACCTATCAGAAGATGGTCGATGTCGTGCGGAGTCTCAGATGATTTTCGCGAACTGACGCAGTGGGCTCCCTGCTGAGCCTGGAGCCCTATGCGTCGGCGAGTGTTGTCGCCTGGACGAATCTCAGTTTCCAGGAGCCGTCGTGTTTGACCCATATCGATGACCGCCGCGCTCGCTGAGGCGAGCCGTTGTTGATGACGGTGTTCTCGTATGTCACCAGGGCGACAGTCGGGGCGAGAAGCTCGACCTCGAAGTTGTCGAACGGAAACTCCACTTTGACGTCGCTTGGCTCGGACCCGATGAGATCATCGCGGTCGTAAACGTGGCCAAACCGGCAGAAGTCGGTGAAATCCTGAGCGAGAATCCCATCGAGGAATTCGCTGTCCGATCGGGTCTCTTCCCGCCAGAGCCCCTCTTCGAGGGTCCTGAAGAACTCAACATCGGTGGTCATGGGGCTGAGTATCCCACGGCCTGGACCACAGCATCGAGGGGAAGGGGTCCATAGATATGTGGGAACAGCTCGTTCGCCTCATATAGGTCCTCGTACACGAGCATTGAGCCCACTCGCTCCGCGGCGATGGTGAGCAGGGTCAAGTCGTCTCCTCCGGCGTAGAAGTCGTTGGCGACACGGTCAAGTTGG
>JAUXMQ010000087.1 GCA_030623125.1 Acidimicrobiia bacterium | reverse complement strand
TCATCCTTGAAGAGATCTCGCAATGGCTCGATGAGGTTCAACGTCATGTCATCGGGAAGTCCGCCAACATTGTGATGGGTCTTGATCGTCGCCGCCGTGCCCGAGCCCGACTCGATCACGTCAGGATAAAGCGTCCCCTGAACCAGGAACCCGGCATCACCTACCGATGAGGCAGCTTCTTCGAAGACGCGGATAAAGGTCTCTCCAATGATCCTGCGCTTGTGCTCCGGGTCGGTTACACCTTCGAGTCGTTCGAGAAAACGATCTTCGGCCTTGACATGGATGAGATCAACAGCAAAGTGCGACCGAAATGTCTCATCGACCTGGGAGGCCTCACCGGCGCGGAGAAGGCCATGGTCGACGAAGATGGCTGTCAATTGGTCACCTACTGCTTCATGAACCAACGCTGCAGCCACAGCCGAATCTACACCACCCGACAAGCCACAGATGACCCTGCCCGAGCCGACCTGATCCCTTATCGCCGCCACTTGTGACTCGATGATCGAGTGAGACGTCCACGCCGGGATTGCCTGGCACACCTCGTAGAGGAACTGCTTTAGGATCTCGCTGCCCCGAGGCGTGTGGGCGACCTCCGGATGAAACTGGACTCCGTAGAGACGTCGCTCCCGGTCCTCCATAGCGGCGACAGCGGAGCCACCCGTTGACGCGACGCAAACAAAACCGTCTGGAGGAACAGCCACCTGGTCCTTGTGGGACATCCACACGGTTTGCGAACCCGGGAGTCGATCAAGCAGGACCGAGTCACCGGTCAATTCCATGGTGGTATTCCCGTATTCGGCGTCCCCGGTGTTGGTCACCTTCCCCCCGGCGAGGTCGGCGAGCAACTGGTGTCCATAACAGATGCCAAGGATCGGAATGCCCAGATCGAGCATGGCGGCATCCATCCGATAGGCGTCCTCTGCGTAGACAGAGGCGGGCCCGCCCGAGAGGATCAATCCGATCGGACGCCTACGGCGGACCTCTTCCGGCGTGATGTCACGAGAAACGATCTCTGATCGAACATGCGCCTCGCGCACTCTTCTCGCGATCAGCTGGGCATATTGGGCGCCGAAGTCGACGACCAGAACGGTGGGCTCGTGCTCTCCGGCCGTCATCCCATGCCGACATGTTGGGATCGCTGGAGCGACTTCCCCTCGGTCTGGATCGAGGGTGCGAGCATCACCTCTGCCTTCTGGAACTCCTTGACATCGGAGTATCCGGTGGTGGCCATCGAGGCTCGGAGACCCCCAAAGAGGTTGAGTCGGCCATCATTCTCATGTGCTGGACCGATCAGGATCTCAGCGAGAGTCCCCCGGTCACCCGTCTTGACGCGAGCCCCGCGGGGCAGTGTCGGGTGAAATGTCGCCATGCCCCAGTGGTAACCCTTTCCCGGGGCCTCGGTGGCAGATGCCAGCGGCGAGCCGATCATCACAGCATCAGCACCACAGGCAATGGCCTTGGACACGTCTCCACCTGTTCTCATGCCGCCGTCGGCGATCACGTGCACATACCGCCCGGTCTCATCGAGATATCGGATCCGGGCTCCGGCAGCGTCAGCTATCGCGGTCGCCTGGGGAACACCAACTCCGAGAACACCTCTTGTCGTGCAAGCTGCTCCAGGACCGACCCCGACGAGGACACCAACCGCTCCGGTGCGCATGAGATGAAGCGATGTCGAGTAGCTGGCGACCCCTCCGACAATGACCGGCACCTCGCAATCGGCGATGTACTCCTTGAGATTGAGTGGCTCCTCCCGGCTGGACACGTGCTCGGCCGACACGACGGTGCCTTGAATCACCAGGATGTCGAGACCCGCATCGAGAGCCAGCGGAGCCCAATGATCGACGTGCTGTGGCGTCAAGGCCGCGGCGGTGACGATGCCCGCTGCGTTCAGCCCGGCGACCCGTTGTCCGATGAGGTCCGGGTTGACCGGCTGGAGATAGATCTCCTGCATCCGACGGGTTGCCTTCTCGTCAGCCAACTCCGCGATCTCTTCGAAATAGGGAGTGGGATCCTCATAACGAGTCCACAAGCCCTCCAGGTTGAGGACCGCCAGACCACCCATCTTGCCAATCTGGATTGCGGTCTCCGGGCTGATCGCCGAGTCCATCGCCGAACCCATCATTGGAAGCTCGAATTTGAAAGCGTCGAGCTGCCAGGAGATATCTACGTCGTCGGGATCTCGAGTGCGACGTGACGGCACGATCGCGATGTCGTCGAATCCGTAAGCCTGTCGTCCCGACTTTCCTATGCCAATGTCGATTTCCACTCAGATCCTCCAGCGCTTTGCTGAAGGGTAACAGTGCCTGGCGATGCGTCCTATGTAGGCTCCCGGCCGGTGGATGCCGCAAAAACCCCTGCCAGGTCATGGTCGATTGCCGATTTCATCTACGTATGGCTCGGCGGATTCCTCGGTGCGGGCTTGTTCTTCGTCATCGGTCTTCCCTCTGACAACGCCGACTGGGCCATCGTGCTTGCCCTCGCCGGCCAGTACATCGGAAACCTGAGTGTTCTCTGGATACTGAAGAAACGGAGAGACAGAGCAGATCTCGGTTTCTCGATCGAGACCAAGGACATCTTCTACATCGGTCTCGGTCTGATCCTTCAACTCGGCCTGGCACTTCTGTTCCTCCCTCTGGCCGAGTGGCTGTTCCCCGACGGGCGCCCACCGCAGCAAGTCGCCGAGGTGCTGGCCAACCTCGACTCGTCAATGCTGCTCAGAGTCTCCCTGATCGTCGCCGCAGTCGTGTTGGCGCCGGTCACCGAGGAGCTCATTTTCAGAGGTGTTCTTCTCAAGGCGGTTGAGCACCGAGGGCGGATATTCGCGATGGTGGTTTCTGCGACGGTCTTCTCGGCGGTTCACGTTCTTGGTCTGGACCCCGAGCGAATCCTTGCATCGGCCGTCATCGTACTGCCACCGATCTTCATCCTCGGAGTCCTCCTTGCGTGGATCACCTTCCGAACAGGTCGTCTCGGTCCGGCGATCTTCATTCACTCGGGCTGGAACCTGTTGGCGGCGCTGATCCTGCTGCTGCCTCCAGAGTTGCTGGAGAGCGCGGCCCAGGGACGCTAGATCTTGATGGCCTTGATGATTGCCGAGTGCATTCCTTCGGCGACGTTGTGGGTGGGTTCGATTGAAATGTCCGAGAACCCCGTTTGCGCCAAGCCGGTCTCATAGTCGGCGAAGCTCAGGGCCCCGGCGATGCATCCGACCCAACTACCTCGCTCGAGTCGCTCGGCCTCCGACAAATCGTTGTCGGCGACCACATCGGTAATGCCGATTCGACCACCCGACTTGAGCACCCGCTGGATCTCTGAGAAAACAGCCGACTTGTCGGTCGACAGATTGATGACGCAGTTCGATATGACCACGTCCACCGCACCATCCCCGAGCGGGATGTCCTCGATGACCCCCTTGCGGAACTCGACGTTGGTTGCGCCGGCCTCGGTCTGATGCTCTCGGGCGAGGTCGAGCATCTCGTCGGTCATGTCGAGCCCGTAGGCAAACCCGGTTGGCCCAACCCGCTTGGCTGACAGCAACACATCGATTCCCGCACCCGACCCGAGGTCGAGAACGGTTTCTCCTTGCTTCAATTCGGCCACTGCGGTCGGGTTCCCGCACCCGAGAGAAGCCAGGGCGGCCCCATCCGGGATCGTGGACAAATCGTCGGATTGATAGAGCCACTTACCGAAGTCGCCTGAGTCGGCAGTCTCGAAAGCCCCGGCCACGCTTGGCGCGCAACAGTCGGAGTCAACAGTCGAGGCTTCCACGCTGCGAGCAGCGTCTGCATAACGCTGCCGCACCTCTTCACGCAGGTCCGCAGTTGAATCCGTCATCTCGAAACCTCCATCGTATCGACATCTGTCGATACCAACCTACTCCTACATATTGATATATGTCAATATGGTGAATCTCCCCTGGTTTGTGAGACCGAACATATGTTCGACTATACGAGAGACGAAACCATCTGTCACAAGTCTTCAGAGAGTCTTGTCCAACGTTATCAGCCGTAGGTGGCTCCTGTGCGTGCGTTGAACTCATCGATCATCGAGTCCCACTGATCGATCAGGGGATGCAGGCCTTTCCAGAACGTCTGGTCACGGCGGGCCTCGAAGTCCTCGAAATCGACGCCCTGCTGCTCCACCCACGTGTAATAGCCGAGGTTGAAGATCCTTCGGCGGCCGACCTCGCCCAACTCCAAGACGTGATCGGTGTCGGCTCCTTCGAGAAATCTTGCGTGAGATGCGGCGGCAGCCGCGGCGTCGAACTCCCCTCGGTGATCCCGCTGGACGAACTTGTCCATCTCTGATCTATAGAGCTCCTGACCGTCCGTCGCCACGGTGACGATCACGTCCCCGGAGCCGTATCCGTGGTACTTGGCGACTTTTATCGCGGCGAGCAGATTGGCGATCGAACTGAGACCCAGATGGCGAAGGCTCTCGACCTTTTCTGGATCCACCCCCTTGGCCTCCAGGTGCTTCTTTCCGATGTCGGTGTTGAACAACAAGAGGAGGGTGTCCGTGGCCTGGTCGCTGATGCCGACCACATCGTCGGAGTTGGTGACGTTGTGAATCAGGGGTATGTGCTTGTCTCCAATGCCCTGGATATTGTGCTCCCCATACCCGTTGTAGAGCATCGTGGGGCACTCCAGCGCCTCCACCGGGACGATCCGGCAGCCGTGCCTTTCCTTGAGATAATCACCGGCACCGAGCGTCCCGGCCGAGCCTGAAGCCGAGACAAAGGCGACGAGCCTTCCCCTACCGGCATCGTCACAGACGTGTTCGAGGGCCCTCCCCGTCACGCGATAGTGCCCGAGGTGGTTGGCGAACTCGGAGAACTGGTTCAGGATCACATTCGTGGAGTCCTTGGCCAGCTCGTTGCAGGCGTCGTAGATCTCCTTGACATTGGACTCCGTGCCGGTCGTGCGGATGATGTCCTCCGGCTCCTCGGTCCATTCGTCCAGCCAGTCAAATCGCTCCCGGCTCATGCCTTCGGGGAGGACCGCGACGCCACGACAGCCCATGATTCGGCTGATGGCGACACCTCCCCGGGCATAATTGCCGGTTGAAGGCCATATGGCCCGGTGCGAAGTCGGATCAAACGCTCCAGTGACAATGCGCGGGGCCAAGCAGGCGAAGGCAGCCAGGACCTTGTGCGAACGGATCATTGGAAAACGGTTGCCCAATGCAATCAAGATCGTGGCATCGACACCAGTCAGCTCTCCGGTCAATTCCAGATACTCCGGCACCTCGACACGAGATGTCCGATCGCTTCCGTTGTACCAGTTCACTCGCCATAGGTTCAGCGGATCGGGAGCATCCGAGCCCAGCTTGTCGAGCGCACGGTGAACCGACGCCGGAGCCAGGGTTGGGTCGGCCATCTCGGCAAATGTGGGAAACAAAATGTTCCGCTCCCTGAACCGAGCCACGGCATTGTCCAGCGCCTGCTCATCTTCGACATCGGAGAAAAGACGTGCTGGGGACGGCGAGTTGGTCATATACCGGAGGAGGGTACCGATCCGGGGACGGTCACTGTCTGGTGAGCCGCTCGAGAATCCAGCCGCCGGAACTACACCGGCCACCACATCAGAGTCCAACGATGTCCTCTCGCTGGACGGGTGCGCGATGTAGGGCCTTTCCTGTCGCCGCACGTATGGCAGCGACGACGGCCGCCGTGGAACTGATCGTCGGCGGTTCGCCCACACCCTTGGCGCCAAACGGGCCCCGGTTGTCCGGTTCCTCGATAATTCGTGCCTCCACGGCGGGCGCATCGAGGAACGTAGGCAACAGATAGTCGGTGAAGGTCGGGTTCTTGATAACTCCGTCGTCGACAACGAGCTCCTCCATCACGGCGAGACCGACCCCTTGCATGATCCCTCCTTCGAGCTGGCCGATGACAGC
>JAUXMQ010000255.1 GCA_030623125.1 Acidimicrobiia bacterium | reverse complement strand
GGCTGGTAAGGATCCATACGACCAACTGGAGTGGTCGACTCGTGACTCCAGAATCGCAAATCCCGACGGCTCCGTCGTCTTTGAGATGACCGACGCCGAGATCCCCGCCCAGTGGAGCCAGGTCGCCTCGGACATCATGGTCTCCAAGTACTTCCGCAAGGCCGGAATCCCCCAGTACGACGATGAAGGCGAGGCCCTCTTCGATGACAACGGCGATCCCGTCACCGGTCCCGAGCGTTCCGCCAGGCAGGTCTTCGATCGGCTGGCCGGCACCTGGAAGCACTGGGGTGAGAAGGAGGGCTACTTCGCTTCGAGCGAAGACGCCGAGGCTTTTGAGGACGAGCTTCGATACATGCTCGCCACTCAGATGGCCGCTCCCAATTCTCCCCAGTGGTTCAATACCGGACTCAATTGGGCCTATGGGTTGACCGGTCCGCCCCAAGGACTCTGGTACGTCGACGGAGAGACCGGGAAACTCACATCCTCCCCTGACTCGTACAGCAGGCCCACACCTCAAGCCTGCTACATACTTGGCGTCAACGACGACCTGGTCAACCCTGGCGGAATCATGGATCTTTGGGTCCGTGAAGCTCGCATCTTCAAGTTCGGGTCCGGTGCCGGATCCAACTTCTCGGCAATCCGTGGGGAAAACGAGCAGCTTTCAGGCGGGGGCAAGTCGTCCGGTGTGATGTCTTTCCTCAAGATCGGAGATCGGGCGGCAGGCGCGATCAAGTCCGGAGGCACCACTCGTCGCGCGGCCAAGATGGTCATCCTCGACGGCGACCATCCCGACATCGAGATGTTCATCGATTGGAAGAAGGTCGAGGAAGAGAAGGCCAAGCTCCTCATCAACCATGGTGGCTTCCCGGCAGACTTCAACGGAGAGGCATATGCCACCGTCTCTGGGCAAAACTCAAACAACTCGGTCCGCATCACCAACGACTTCGTCAAAGCAGTCGAGCGTGACGACGACTGGGATCTGATCAACCGCACCGACGGGTCGGTCCGAAAGACAATCAAAGCGCGCGAATTATGGTCACGGATCGCCGAGGCTGCGTGGGCATGCGCCGACCCCGGCCTCCAGTTCGATTCCACTATCAACGAGTGGCACACCAGTCCGGCGGGTGGGCGAATCAGGGCGTCTAACCCATGTGCGGAATATGTTTTTCTGGACGACACCGCCTGCAACTTGGCGTCGGTCAATCTGGTCAGGTTCTATGACGACGAGACTGGTGTCTTCGACATCGACTCCTACAAGCACGCCATTCGCATCTGGACCATCGTTTTGGAGATCTCGGTGGCGATGGCCCACTTCCCCTCGAAGGAAATCGCCCAGGGCTCCTACGACTATCGAACACTCGGTCTTGGCTACGCAAACCTCGGGTCACTGCTGATGCGTCAGGGCATCGCATATGACTCCGATGAGGGCCGAGCAATCGCCGGTGCGATGACCTCCATCCTCACAGGGTTCTCCTACGCCACCTCTGCCGAGATTGCAGGAGTGGTCGGGCCCTTCCCCAAGTTCGAGGAGAATCGTGACTCGATGCTCCGGGTCATCCGCAACCATCGGGTGGCTGCATATGACGGCGACGACTTCGACGCCATCACCACCAAGGTGATGGGTATCGACGCAGACATCTGCCCCGCCGATCTACTTACCGCGGCTCGCGAATCATGGGACCTTGCGCTGCAACGCGGCGAGGAGTATGGCTACCGAAACGCTCAATCAAGTGTCCTAGCGCCTACTGGGACAATCGGGCTTCTAATGGATTGTGATACCACGGGTGTCGAGCCGGACTTCGCCCTCGTCAAGTTCAAGAAACTCGCCGGCGGCGGTTACTTCAAGATCGTCAACCAGTCGGTAGCACCGGCTCTGACCAGCCTCGGCTACAGCCTCAACGAGATCAATGACGTAGTGCAGTACATCGTCGGGACCAGTTCGATCGAGGGCGCTCCACACATCAACGACCTGGCCTTGGCCGAGAAGGGCTTCGACAGCAACGACCTGGCAAAGCTCGAGGCAATGCTCCCCGGGGTTTTCGACCTGAAGCACGCGTTCAACGTCTTCACATTTGGCGAGGCAACGTTGAAGCGACTCGGCTTCGGAGTGGACGAGTACACCTCGTGGAACTTCGATCTGCTTAAGGCACTCGGGTTCACCAAAGAGCAGATCACAGAAGCCAACGACCACATCTGTGGTCGACAGACCATCGAGGACGCTCTCCATATCAAAGACGAGCACCTCGGTGTCTTCGACACTGCCAACAAGAACGGGAAGTACGGCAGACGGTTCATTCACCACAACGGTCATATCAAGATGATGGCGGCGGCTCAGCCGTTCATTTCGGGCGCAATTTCGAAAACGATTAATATGCCCAATGAGGTAGACACCGAGACCATCGAGGAGGCCTACCACCTCTCGTGGGAGTGGGGTCTCAAGGCAATGGCTCTCTACCGGGATGGGTCGAAGGCGGTACAGCCCCTCAACTCCACAGCCGACGAAGGTGAGGAGAGCGAAGAAGAGGCCGCCGTAATCACCGCTGCTGTCGAGCAGGAGAAGGCGATCCACTGGGGCAATCTCCCTGCTGGGACTTCGCCAAGCCAGGCATACGCCCAGGGAATGCAGCCACCCCGGTTTCTGCTT
>JAUXMQ010000237.1 GCA_030623125.1 Acidimicrobiia bacterium | reverse complement strand
CTCCCTATCGACCACGAGGGTCTCCACCAGCCCCGTGAACCTCACTAGCATGTAGTGGAGCGTGATGGATGAGTCGGGAAGCACTACTCGCTCGGCTGACGAGTGAGAGATGTCACGCTCGTGCCAAAGGGCGACATTCTCCAGGCCGACCTGGGCATAGCCCCGGAGAAGACGGGCCATACCGGTCATGCGCTCCGAGAGAATCGGGTTGCGCTTGTGAGGCATCGCCGAGGAGCCTTTCTGTCCCTTGCCGAAGCTCTCTCGAGCCTCCGACACGTCGGAGCGCTGCAAATGGCGGAGCTCAGTGGCCATTCGCTCTATCGATGCCCCGATCAAAGCCAGGGTCGACAGATACTCGGCATGGCGATCCCGGGCTGTTACTTGAGTAGAGGCGGGCTCGGATGTGAGCCCGAGGGCCTCACAGACATGCTCTTCGACCGCGGGAGGTACCTGGGCGTAGGTGCCCACGGCGCCCGATATCTTGCCAACCGCAACCGCACTTCTGCCGGCTTGGAGTCTTTTGTGGTCCCGGCTCAGCTCAAAGGCCCAGCCGGCCAACTTGAGACCGAAGGTGGTGGGCTCCGCCCAGATCCCGTGGGTTCTGCCAATCATGTAGGTATGGCGATGTTCTTCGGCCTTGGCCTTCACAACCTCGAACAACCCTTCCAACGCAACGACGAGCAGATCGGCCGCATCTCGTAGAAGGACGCCACCGGCGGTATCGAGGACATCGGAGGAGGTGAGTCCGTAATGAACCCAACCTGCTGCCCCCGGTCCTGCCTCGCTGCCAAGCAGATCCACAAACGCGGCAAGATCATGGTTGGTCACTGCTTCGCGATCGGCCACTTCGCCCGGAGTAGGGCATCTGGCGGAGCGGGTCAGCGCAGCTGTCCCGCTGGGCACCTTGCCGAGTTGCTCCCATGACTCGAGGGCGAGGACTTCGACTTCCTTCCACGTCTCGAGCTTGTTCTGTTCTGCCCAGATCGCTCCCATCTCAGGGAGGGTGTAGCGCTCGATCATGGGTCAGATGATGCCACGCCGGTTAGCGTCGCCGTTCGATGCGACGGATCAGCAGGAGTCAGGCCAGGCGATATGCCCTTGCGGCGCAGGGTTTCACCGAAGGACGTCCCGGTGGGCGTGTTGATGTCCGGCACTTCCGCAGGGTTGTGAGTCGTGTCGGGCTGATCCAACTCGACTCCGTGAATGTCTTCAGCCGGGCTCACTTCATGCCCTTCTTCTCGCGGCTGGGGTCCTACGACAGGGATGCCCTCGATGCGTGGCTCTGGCGATCGGGAGAGATGTTCGAGTACTGGGGTCACGAAGCCTCCTTGATCCCTGCCGATCAACACCGGCTATTCCGGTGGCGGATGGATCAAGAGCTCAATTGGAAGGCGATGAAGCGTTTGCAGGAGCAGCAACCCGGGTACATCGACGAGGTGATGAGCCAGGTTGAGGCAGGTGGGCCTCTACGGACCAGAGAGCTGGAAGACCCGGGGGAGAGGCAAAACCGGACGATGTGGAACTGGTCGCACGGCAAGCTGGCCCTCGAGGTCCTCTTTCTCCAGGGCAAGGTGACCACCGCGGATCGTCCCAACTTCACGCGGTTGTATGACGTCACCGATCGGGTTATTGCGCCGGAGCACCTGGGCGGGCCGGGGATGGGTGGCGATGACGCTCAAGCGGCGCTTTTGGCACAGGCTGCTCGATTCATGGGAGTCGCCACCGCCGACGACCTGGGCGACTACTACCGGATTCGGATGCCGCTGGTACGACCGCTGGTCCAAGGCCTGGTGGACCGCGGGGCGTTGGTGGAGGTCGAGGTCGAGGGATGGGACAAGCCCGGCTATCTCTACCCCGATGCGACCCTCCCCCGATCGGCACGAGGAACGGCGCTGCTCTCGCCTTTCGACAACTTGATCTGGTACCGACCGAGGACGGAGCGGCTTTGGGACTTCCATTACCGGATAGAGATCTATGTGCCGGAGCCAAAGCGAGTCTTCGGCTACTACGTCCTTCCTTTTCTCCTCGATGGCGACCTGGTTGCAAGGGTGGACCTGAAAACCGATCGCAAAGCTGGTGTTCTTCGGGTCAGGGGAGCTTTTGCCGAGCCCGGCGCCGACAAGGTGGCGGTTGGCAAGGCTCTTCGTCGCGAGCTGGAGTTGGTGGCGACCTGGTTGGGCATGGGAGACGTGGAAGTCGCCAGAAACGGAGACCTTGCATCCGCTTTGTGAAGATTCGCGCGGCCATACCCCGCCCCGGCGTAGATATTCACAGAACGGTCAGGTGAAGGCGTTGAGACCGGTAATCGCCTCACCCATCATCAAAGTGTGGATTTCGTTGGTGCCCTCGTAGGTGTAGACCGTCTCCAAGTTGGCCATGTGTCGGAAGATGGGGTATTCGAGGGTGATTCCGTTGGCGCCGAGAATCGAGCGACCGGTCCTGGCGACGTCGAGGGCGTTGCGCACGTTGTCGAACTTGCCAAACGAGACTTGTTCCGGGGTGAGCGTGCCCTCGTCCTTGCGACGCCCCAGGTGAAGGGCGACAAGGGTCCCCCGCTGCACCGCCACCATCATGTCTACGAGTTTTCGCTGTGTGAGCTGAAAAGAGGCGATAGGCACGTCGAACTGCACACGCTCCTTGGCGTAGGCAAGGGCCGTCTCGTAGCACGACCTCGCAGAACCCATCGCCCCAAAGGCGATGCCGAAGCGGGCCTCGTTGAGGCATGAGAGAGGTCCTCGCATCGAAGCGACACCGGGGAGGACGAAGTCGTCGGGCACCCGAATGTCGTCGAGGACCAATTCCGATGTGACGGATGCACGGAGGGACGCCTTCTTCTTGATCTCGGGGGCCGAGAAGCCGGGACTGTCGGTGGGGATGATGAAACCCCGAACGCCGTCGTCGGTTTGGGCCCAGACAATGGCTATGT
>JAUXMQ010000256.1 GCA_030623125.1 Acidimicrobiia bacterium | reverse complement strand
GTAGAACCCATCATGATCGGTTACGGCGAGTGCCTCGTAACCAAGCTCGATGGCCCGTTCCACCAGATCTTCAGGATGTGATGCCCCGTCCAGAAAGGAGAAGTTGGTGTGACAGTGGAGTTCGGCATATCGGGACACCTACCACACTCTATCGAACATACGTTCGATATATTCTGTCAGGGCAGAATCTTGAATCCCCCCGGAGATGGGACGCAAAGGGGACCAAGGCCAGTCACCGGCTACCGTCGGCTCTGGAGGTCGACATGTCATCAATCACAAAGACAATTCGCCTGTCAGGTAAAGCAGGTGGTTCCATAGAAGACGCGGTACGGACAGTCCTTGCCCGCGCCGCCACAACCGTGTCCGATATCCAGGAGTTCGAGATCGTCAAGGTCGGCGGCGAAGTGGACGACTCCGGTGCGCCCACTCTCTTCACGGTGACTGTCGACATCAAATTCGGGATCAAGGACCCCGTCGAGCACGGATGAGCGTTCCTCCGCCCCAGTCGCTGGGCAGCGGAATCCATCTCATCCCTGCTCCCCTGCCTTATGAATCACCACCCTGGGTCAACACCTACGCGGTCGAATCCAACGGTGGGCTTCTTCTGATCGACTGTGGCACCGATTGGGAGCCAGGACGAGAGGCCATCCGTCAGGGTTTTGACTATCTCGGACTCGAGGAGTCGGCCGTTCACACCCTCGTTGTCTCCCACCTTCATCCCGATCACGTTGGAATGTCTGCCCGTCTCGTCGGAGAATGGGGGTGTCGTTTCGTCATGCATGAGCGCGCTGCCAACCTCGTGGATAGCTACAACGACAGCCCCGGATACATGAGCCGGCTGAAAAGGATCGCTTCAACTCACGGAATACCAGATCCGATCACCAACCCTGCGACACACGTCGAGCGCCCTTACTACATGCCGTTGATCGAGCCGCCCGACCACTTGGTTCGCGACGGTGACACCATCGACCTCGGTGACGGTCGGAGCCTCCATGTGGTGCACACTCCCGGCCACGAACCAGCCCACATATCTCTTCGCGACAGCCGCACGGGCATCCTCTTCTCCGGTGACCACATCCTCCCCCGGATCTCCCCGGTCATCATGTACGACCTCGATCTCGGAGACGTGTTGGGCGACTACCTCGCCTCGTTGCAGAGGTTGATCGCCATGGAAGTGGGTGTTACCTACCCCGCCCACGGCACCCTCATCGACCAGGGTGACGAACGGGCTCGACAGATCCTTCTCCATCACGACCGGCGACTCCTCGACATGGCCGAGTTGGTTCGATCTGAGGACACAACGGCGTGGCAGGTGATGCTGAAGTCCTTCCGGCCAAACCTGGATCCGCTCCAGTCGCGTCTCGCCTTCCTGGAGACGATCTCTCACCTCGAGCACCTCAAGCTCACCGGTCGTATTCGGGACGAGACCAGAGATGAAAAGGTCATCTATCGGGCCTGAACCAGTCCAATGGGTTGGCATGTCGGGGAACATGGACGAGTATGTGTCCGGCAGCGGTGACACCGCTCTGCGCATGAAGGAGCTCTTTAATGATATTCGCCTATTTGGACGCCGGCTCGGGAAGCCTCATTCTCCAGGCCGTTCTCGGCGGTATTGCCGGCATCGTCGTCGCCTTCAAGGCGTGGAAGGCCAGAATGATGAGCAGAAGGGCCGTGGCGGCGGTTGAGGACACCGACTCGATCACGGACGAAACAGCACTCACCTCAGAGCCGTAACCCCGATGGTCTCGGCCGATCCGGGCTCTTTCCGGGACCCGGCATCCAGGGTTGTCCACGACGGCAGTCGCGTATTGCGTCTTCTCGACCAGCGGGGACTGGAAGCATGGCAAGCGCTCAAAGCCACCTCCTTTTTCGGGAAGGCTGTCGCCGACGGCCGACTGATTCAGACGGAAGAGACATCTGACTTCCCGGGGGACGCCACCGGGGCGCTGGAGCACCCACGACTGCCTCTCATCACATATCCCTTCGAGTGGACTTTCTCGATGCTGAAAGACGCTGCTCTCCTCCAACTCGATCTTCTCGCCGACGCCCTCGCAGACGGCATCACAATCAAGGACGCAACCCCGTTCAACATCCAATTCGTTTCGGGAAGGCCCATCTTCATCGACCTTGGATCCTTTGAGGCGTATCGGTCCGGCGAGCCCTGGATCGGCTATCGCCAGTTCACCCGTCAGTTCCTCTTCCCTCTGATGCTGAGAGCATGGGTGGGTCTCCCCTTCCAGCCGTGGCTGCGTGGAGACATGGAAGGCCCAACGGCCGGTGAGATGAAACTTCTCCTCTCCAAGGCGCAAAAACTCCGGCCCAGCGCTCTGATGCACGTCTCGCTTCAGGCACGCATGGAGGATCGAATGTCCGGCGCGGCCGTCCGGGAGGACCTGAAGGAAGCAGGATTCAGCGCTGATCTCATACTGGCCAACGTCCGCAAGCTGAGAAGTCTCGTCGAGTCCCTCGAGTGGGACCACGAAGTGGAGGGGTGGTCGGACTATCGGTCTTGCACCCATGTCGCGAGAGACCGCGATGCCAAGAGCGATTTCATTTCAGGCGTCCTCGATCGAGAGAAACCTGGGTTAGTAGCCGACTTAGGCGCCACTGACGGTCACTTCTCCAACATCGCCGCAGAATC
>JAUXMQ010000094.1 GCA_030623125.1 Acidimicrobiia bacterium | reverse complement strand
GTGAAATAGGGCCAGGGGTTGGGGTCGTCGGTGATCCACCAAATGCCATCTTCCGAAACCAGGTAGAAGGTCTCGTACTGGTCCCACGACCCGCCAAACACACCACCGGTACCGAACCGCAGGGTCACCTCCACCGAGACGAACTCTCCTGACGCGGAAGGGTCACTCTCATCGATGGGTCGGAACCTTTCGGCGTCCTCTGAGAAGCCCAGCGTGGCGGTGAACGGCTCCCTTGGAGCGCTTCGGGCGAGATCGGCGGTGCTGCAGCCTTCGAATCCGTCGGGGTCGAGAACTTGGAATGCCCTGTTGTAATCCTTGTCACTGATGGCCTGAAGGTATTCCTGGACTGTTCCTTCCGGAGTGCCCGGGTCCAATTGGACCGGTTCACGGGCGAGTGCGACGACCACCAGTATTACGACTGTCAATCCGACGCCCACCGGCCAAAGCCAGCGGGCTTTGTTCCCGTCGCTCATTCTGTCCCCTGGTTCCTACCCCTTGTTCGACAATGCTCGAAGCAGCTCCGTTACACCGGCGTCCGCTAAAACGATCGGCTCATATCCGCGAGCCTCCAACGCGGACGCGGCGATGTTGGCCCGGTAGCCAGTGCTGCAATAGATCCAAACCGGACGACTCCGGTCGAGCTCCTCGGGCGTATGCTCGACAACATCGGGGGCGTAGGCCATCTTTGAGTCATTCACCGTACCGCTGGACCACTCGTCGGGAGCTCTCACATCCAGGACTTGAGCACCTGCAATCACCGCCTTGGCAAAGTCATCGACCCCGACCAGACGATACGAGTCGAGAGTTTCGCCCCAATCATCGAGGTTGTCTATGGCGCCCAACACATCATCGAAACCGATACGGGCCAACTGTCTCACCGCCTCTTCGGTGTCCTGATCCGGATTCAATACCAGGACCAGCGGTGTGTTGAATTGAACAGTCCATCCGACCCAGACGCCGAAGTCGTCTCGAAGTTCGACTGCGATGGATCCAGGGAGGTGCCCATTGGCGAAATCAGCCTTGGGTCGTCCATCGATCACCGTCACACCGTTCTTCATCCGCTTGTAGTCATCTTTGGTGATGCGGACAACCTCGTAGGTCTTCAGCGGATCGACACCCGCTACGTTCGCCGGTCCCATGTAGCGGTAGTAGGAGGGGAAGGGAACAAGTCCTGAAAGCTGGCCTTCGACGAATGCGTCTTGGTCGTGGTAGGCGAGTACCGGGTTGGTTCGTCTCTCCCTTCCAATCGTCGATGTATGAGCCCCGGCGGCGGTCGCGGCGCAGAAGCTCCCAGCGCCATGAGTCGGGTAGAGGCCGACCTCATCATCCAGCTTGGCAAGCCGATTGACAGAGATGTATTGCAATCTCGCCAGGCTTTCTGCCCGGTCGTCTCCGAGGAGGTCGGACCGGCCGGCGGACCCCACGAGGAGACTTCCTCCCGAAAAGACCGCCATTGGCCGATCGTCGATCAACACCAGATAGGACATGTGCTCTGGCGTGTGGCCTGGAGTGTGCAGCGGGCGGATCGTCAGGGGGCCGCCTTCGATGTCCTCTTGATGAAAGGCAGGTCGGTGACGAAACACAGGCGCAGCTCCCGCCGGGAAGACGAGTTCGCCTCCTGTCGCTCTGGCCAGATCCTTTCCGCCGGAGACGTAGTCGTTGTGGAGGTGGGTCTCCAGGACAAAACGAAGCTCGGCTCCGGCCTCGTCGAGGATTGTCTCGAACCGATCGATGTCGCGTTGAGGGTCGATAACGACAGCGACTCCTTGGTGGGTCACGATATAGGTGGAGTCGCCCAGACCCTCGGTTCGGACCGCCCGGATTTCCATCATCACCCCTGCATGCCGAGGGCTTTCATGCCCCCGGTCATGTTGGCGACACTTTGGTAACCATTCTGTGTGAGGAAAGCGGCCACCTGACCGCTTCTATCACCGGATCGGCACACACACAGGATGGCCTGAGCCTTGGGGAACTCTCCGAGGCGAGCCGGGATTTCGTGCATGCTCACCAGGGTGGCATCGGGAAGGGTGCCCAGCGCCCACTCCTTGGGCTCACGCACATCGAGGATCATTGCGCCATTGTCCTCCGCCCATTGGGCCCAGTCGGCAGCAGGAACATTCTGATAGTTCATGAGTGAGGCGCTTCAGGGTAGGAGGGACCAGCCGACCAAAACGATTCTGCCGCGCTCTACACTGCGCGCCGCATCGGCGTCTCGGAGGGCAAGATCGACATCGCAGTACTCGCATCCGGCTCGGGTACAAACCTCCAGGCTCTGATCGATAGCCCGGACGTTGCTTCTCACATTCGGATCGTTGTCTCCGATAAGCCGGAGGCCGGCGCACTCTCCCGAGCCGGAGACGCTGGTGTCGAGACCGCCGTCATCAGGTGGCGAGACCACCCGGACCGTGATGGTTTCTCGTCGGCCGTTGCAGACGTGGTTGAGGAGAGTGGGGCGAAGGGAGTGGTTCTTGCGGGGTTCATGAGAGTTCTCTCACCTTCGTTCATTGATCGTTTTCCCAATCGAATCCTCAATATCCACCCATCGCTTCTACCTTCGTTTCCCGGCACGGACGCCGTTGCGAAGGCTCTGGACCAGGGTGTCAAGGTCACCGGGGTCACAGTTCACTTCGTCGACGAGAAGGTCGATCATGGGCCCGTTATCGCTCAGCGAGCCGTCTCTGTCGAGTCGGACGACACAGTGGAGAGTCTTCACGCCCGGATTCAGATCGAGGAGCACGATCTATACCCGGCGGTGGTGCGAGCGTTTGTCCGGGGAGAGCTGAGTGTGGATGGCCGGAAGGTGAGCCGGCTTTGAGGGTCTTGGTGAGCGTCTACGACAAGACCGGCCTGATTCCGTTTGTCAAACGTCTGGTGGCCGTCGGATGCGAGATCATCTCCTCGGGTGGCACCGCGGCGACCCTTGAAGAAGCCGGAGTCGAAGTGACCCGCGTCAGCGAGGTCACCGGTGCGCCGGAGATACTCGGTGGACGGGTCAAGACTCTCCACCCAAGCATCCACGGCGGGATTCTGGCCAGGGGGAAGGTAGACGACGATGAGTTATCCACCATCGGTATCGAGCGCTTTGACCTTGTGGTTAGCAACCTCTACCCCTTTCGAGAGGCGGTGGCCGATTCCGATACGAGCGTTCTGGACATCATCGAGAAGATCGATATCGGCGGTCCGGCGATGGTCCGGGCGGCAGCCAAGAACCATCGTCACGTTGGAGTTGTTGTGTCACCCGATCAGTACGACGAAGTGGCGGGGGCGATCGAGAGTGGGGGATTGAGCTTCGAGCAGAGAAAGGCGCTCGCAGCTGAAGCTTTCTTTCACACCGCCAGCTACGACGCTGCTGTGGTGGGCTGGATGGGCGATGACAGGGTCATTCCGCTGCGGAAGGTATCAGCACTCCGTTACGGCGAGAATCCACATCAGACCGGGCTGCTCTACCGGGTGGATGGCGCCGAACCATGGTGGCACCGGGCCGTTCTCCATCAGGGGAGGGTGATGTCTTTCAACAACTACATCGACGCCGAGGCCGCCTGGCGCCTGGCCACCGATCTCGGTCCGGGCGCCGTGGTGGTCGTGAAGCACACCAACGCCTGCGGCGCCGCGCGAGGAGGCCACGTTGTCAGCACCTTCAAGAGTGCGTGGGATGGTGATCCTCTTGCAGCCTTCGGAGGAGTGATAGGGATCAACGGCGCGCTGGATGTATCAACCGCGAAGGCCATTGGGGAGCATTTCGTCGAGGTGATCGTGGCACGGTCCGTCGAACCCGAGGCACTCGACGTCTTGTCCGCAAAGAGAAATCTTCGAGTCCTCTCCGCACCGGAGCCGGCTCTGACCGGGGATGACTACGGGAGGGTTGATGGTGGATGGCTTGTTCAGAGCAGGGACAGTTTTGAGGACGAGACCTGGGTGACGGTTTCTGAGCGAAGACCGAGCGACGACGAATTTCGGGCACTCGAGTTCGCCTGGGTTGTGGCAGCACATGCCAAGTCGAACGCCGTGGTCCTCGCCGTTGGTGAGACGACAGTGGGTGTCGGTGCCGGCGACCAATCCCGAGTCGGGGCTGCCGAGCGGGCGGTTGCGAAAGCAGGTGGGAGAGCCAGGGGTGCCGTTGCGGCTTCCGACGCCTTCTTCCCGTTTCGCGATGGTCTTGACACCTTGGCCGCGGCCGGCGTGACGGCAGTGGTCGAGCCAGGAGGATCGAGGAACGATCAGGAGCTGATCGACGCGGCAACTGAGCACGGCATCGCCCTGGTATTCACGGGAAGGAGGCACTTCAGACATTGAGCGCCCGGATATTGGACGGAAAACTGGTTGCTTCCAGGGTCAAGGAGGAGGTGGCGACCGCTGTCGCCGGTCTTGACTACATACCGGGCTTGGCCACGGTCCTGGTCGGAGACGATCCGGCTTCGCATTCCTATGTCCGGGGCAAACGTCGCGATGCCGAGCAGGTGGGCATCAGGTCTATTCATCATGAGCTGTCACACACAGTTGCCCAAAGTGCTCTCGATGCACTCATCGATGAGCTGAACGCTGATGAAGAAGTCGATGGGATCCTGGTCCAACTCCCTCTTCCCGATGGACTCGATGCCGAAACGATTATCGAGCGAATCAACCCCGCCAAGGATGTCGACGGGCTTCATCCCCACAATCTCGGACTGCTGGCGCTGAGCCGGCGGGGACTGAGACCGTGCACACCCTCGGGAATCATGCGGATCCTGGACGAGTACGACATTGCGGTTTCCGGGGTCAAGGTCGTAGTGGTGGGTAGGTCGTTCCTGGTGGGCCGGCCGCTGGCGCTGATTCTCTCGGAGAAGGGTGTCGACGCCACCGTGACCATGGCGCACTCCCGCACTCGTGACCTCGCTGCCGAAACCACCGAAGCCGACATTCTCGTAGCCGCCGCGGGCTCTCCTGGCTTGATCACGGCTGAGCACGTCAAGCCTGGTGCGACTGTGATCGATGTTGGCGTCAGCCGAACCGATGGCGGTCTCGTCGGCGATGTCGATTTCGAGTCAGTTGTCGAGATAGCCGGCGCCATCACCCCGGTCCCAGGCGGTGTTGGTCCGATGACCAGGGCAATGCTTCTCGTCAACACCCTTCGCGCCGCCGAGGCGCGTCGGATTTAGCCGTCTTGCTCGGCGACGAATTCATTGGTGTAGCGATGCCAAAACTCAATCGAGTCAGGGGTGAGGGAGGGTAATCCGGCGTATCGATACATCTTCTCCTGGTCTTCGGGGTGCTTTTCGCCGAGCCAGGTCTCGAAGCTGCTGACGGCATCGCTGCGAAAACTCATGGGGGCGGATGAAAGGAAAGCTCCGACGATCTGGCTGGCGTTGACCTCGAATGTGAGAGTGCTTCTTGTGTCGGGGTTCAATTCCAGGGCTCGCGACCAAGCGTTCTCATGGGTCAAATAGCAGAGGACTCGTTGGGCCCCGCCATCGGCTAGCCCTCTGGTCACCGAGCATCCAGTCGTGGTGAAGACCCATCCGGTTGCTTCCATCCAAGCGGTCTCCATCTCGAGGTCCTCGGGGCTTCGAGCCGGGTTGATCGAAATGGTGGCGGTGTCGCTGACGAGGGATCTTGCTGCTTGGTGATCCCAGTTGCCGTGAGCGTCGATGAACGCTTCGGAGATCGCGATAGCCTCTTCGCCGGCGCGTTCCG
>JAUXMQ010000200.1 GCA_030623125.1 Acidimicrobiia bacterium | reverse complement strand
TTCCCTTCGGCGTCCAAGAACCATGAGTGAACACACCATGAAGCTGTTCAGGTCGTTCGCGGTCAGCCTCCTAATGGTTGCGGGCGCGGTGGGGATAGCGGCTTATGCCATCACGCAGACCGTCGAACGAGTCACCGAGGCTGTGATTGCCCCCGTCGAGTCCGCTTCCGAACGAGTCCTTGACGTTATCGAGAACACCACAGACTCGGTGAGCTCTGCGGTGGACGCCACCTTCGAGAGTGTCGATGAGGTTGTCGAGGCCGGGAGAATTCTTACTGCCACCACCAAGGAGAATGCCGATGAAGTCGTTGATCTTGTTGACGAGAGTGCTGACGTGGCTTTGGCCATTGGTCAAGAAACATGGACCTATCTTGTGGACTACGGCACGAGAGAGATGGATTATCTCAGGGAAGCCGGAAAGCAGAAGGCCGCTTCCATCCGGCGCGCCAACAAGGAGCTAGCCGAGGCTCGTTGGGAGGCCGGGGTGGAGAAGACGACCGAGCTGGCCGGGGACGGTCGTGGCTTTCTCGAGGCTCTCTGGGCACGGAGCGGCTCCTAAATCGCCCCGAGTGGGGCTGTCGATCTAGCCTCAATACCTGCTGCACGCGATTTGCGGTGAGGAAAGGCGATGACCGACGACTACTACGACCTTGGGACATATGAGCGTGCCGTGTCGACCACCTCCGCCGAAGCGCAACATTGGTTCAGCCGGGGTCTCATGTGGACCTACGCCTATCACCACGAGGAGGCGGTCGAGTGCTTTGAGAAGGCGCTGGAGAGCGATCCGGGTCTCGCGTTGGCCCACTGGGGTGTCGCATATGCGATCGGGCCCAACTACAACAGGCTGTGGGGCGATTTCGACGATGACGAGAAACGGTTGTACCTCGGCCGCGCCCTAGAGGCGATAGAAGCTGCGACACAAAGTGCAGCCGGAGCGAAGCCGGTTGAGAAGGCTCTGATTGCGGCCCTGTCAGTCCGGTATCCCGAGGCCCCCTCGGTCGAGGACTTCGGGCCGTGGAACGACGCCTACGCCGACGCCATGCGCGAGGTGCACAAGGCGCACCCAGCCGACATGGATGTCAGCTCCCTTTTCGCGGAGGCATTGATGAACCGCACCCCCTGGCAGTTGTGGGATCTTTCGACGGGAGAACCCGCCCAAGGGGCAGACACACTTGAAGCCGTCGACGTTATCGAGTCAGGGTTTCGAGAACTGGCCGATCAAGGAGCGGAGACTCATCCCGGCTTACTACATATGTACATCCATCTGATGGAGATGTCACCGAACCCCGAGAAAGCACTCGAAGCCGGTGACGCGTTGGTTGGTCTCGCTCCCGACGCGGGCCATCTCCAACACATGGCCACCCACATCGACGTGCTCTGCGGGCGCTATCAGAATGTCGTTGTACGAAACGACCTAGCCATCGCCGCCGATCGCAAGTATTTCGTCCGCTCCGGAGCGGACAACTTCTACACCGTCTATCGCTGTCACAATTATCACTTCAAGATCTACGGCGCCATGTTCCTGGGTCAGCTTCGGCCGGCCATGGAAGCCGCCGACGAACTTGCCGAGACGCTGACCGACGACATCGTCCGCCCGTTGGCCGACTGGTTGGAGTCCTTTATCCCGATGAAACAACATGTGTTGATCCGGTTTGGCAAGTGGGAGCAGATCAAGGCTCAGGAGCTTCCCCAAGATCCTGAGCTCCACAGCGTGACCACCTCGATGATCCACTACGCAAAGACGGTCGCCTACGCGGCAACCGGCGATATTGCGGCCGCCCTCTCATCGAGAGAGGCTTTCCGGGATGCAAAGACAGCCGTGCCCGAGAGTCGCATGCTGTTCAACAACACTTGCGCCGATATCTTGAACGTTGCCGAAGCGATGTTGGAAGGTGAGCTGAGCTATCGCCGAGGCGACTACGACACGGCCTTTGATCATCTCCGTCGATCAGTCGAGTTGGACGACGCCCTTCCTTACGACGAGCCGTGGGCCTGGATGCAGCCGGCCCGTCACGCCCTCGGGGCACTTCTGCTCGAGCAGGGAAAGACCGAAGAAGCCGAAGCCGTCTACCGCGCCGACCTGGGACTGGATGACACACTCAGCCGCGCGTCTCAACATCCCGACAATGTCTGGTCGCTCCATGGTTTACACGAGTGCCTGGTCTTCCGTGGGGCGACGGCCGAAGCACGATCGATCAAACGGCGCCTGGAACTGGCCGAGGCTCGGGCCGATGTGCCGATAGAGGCATCATGCTCCTGCCGACAGGGACCCACAGACCACTAGTTGTGTTTCTGCCGTTCTCGATACGTCGTCTCTGGCTTCTGATCCGTGGTGCAATGGTCGATCGGGACGATCCCCCCTTCGATTATCTGGGCTCGATAGACGATCCCGAGCGGTTTGTCTGGGCGATCCTCCCTCACGCGGCCCGGTCTTTCGCACCCAGCATTCTCCTTCTTCCGGAAGACGCCGCCCGGGCTGCGGCAGTGGGCTATCTGTACGCCCGTATGCTCGACACCTACGAGGATCTCTCCGCCACCCCATCTGAGGCTCGAGAAGCGCTTTTGCTGTTCGCCGGCCGTTTCAGCACCGATCGTCCGGAAGAGGCTCCACCCTCTCCCAATCCGTCGATTGCAGACTCACGCGACCAGGCGCACCTCCTGCTAATCGACCGTCACCGACTGGTCGATGAGATGTTTCTCCAGCTCGACACGATTACTAGAAGCCGTATCACCTGCCTGGTCGAAGAGATGGCGTCGGGAATGATCGAGTTCTCCAACCTCTTCGAGCAGCAGGGCGGGGTCCTACACGAGGAGCAGCAGGTTCTCGACTATTGCCACCGTGTCATCGGTCTCCCGGCGTTGTTTGTGATGGAACTGCTGCTGAGTGAGATTTCCGATGATCACGAGCGAGACGCCCTGGAAGTGTCAGAGCTCATCCAGCTTGCCAACATCACCCGGGACATAGAAAAGGATCTTCGAAGGGGCATTGCCTATCACCCCATACTCCAGCCCCACCTTGGCTCGGACGGCGCCGGTGAGGCGGCCAAGGATGTGGCCGTGGCACGCCGTGATCTCATGCTTTTGGCCACCAAGCGCGCCGGCTCGTTTCGGCGTTTGGTAGAAACTGCCGACCTTCCTCGACTCAGTCCCGCGCGGGCCGCTGCGGTCCTGATGATGCTCTTCACAGATCGTCACTACCGGGATTGCGCCGTTGACGCCGGTGTGCCCACATGGTCAGGGCCTCGCTGGGCAATCACGATGGTGCTGGCATCGCTTCCGGCGGTCGTCTCACCTGCATGGGCCAATTGGATACTGCTGCGGATCGAGAGGGATCTGCTGGCAACGGTGTGAGGAGCCCTCGACACTCCTCATGAGAGGACTCCTGA
>JAUXMQ010000243.1 GCA_030623125.1 Acidimicrobiia bacterium | reverse complement strand
CGAAATCGTCACCGATGTCATCAGGCAGCTCACTCAGGTCCGGCGCCACCAGTGCCTCGCGGATCTTGAAAGGTGCGGCCTTCGGTGCGGCCTTCGGTGCAGACTCCTGATCCGGCGTTTCGTCCGCCTCCGGTTGATCAGTGGTCGCTTCGTCGACAGACTCATCTGCTGTTGGCTCTTCGGGGGCGTCTCCGTTTACTGGAACCTCGGTGGGGGGCTCCTCTTTGGTCGCCGTGTCTTCGACTTTCGTCTCCTCGACTTCGGTCTCGGCAGCAGGCGTCTCGGGCGTCTGGGCTGTCTCCTCTTCGGGAGTGCCGGCTTCATCTCCGGAAGCCGCAGCTTCCTCCTCGGAAGCCGTCACAGGCGCGGTATCTAACTCGTTGGACATTTGTGGGTGGTTACCTCTTAGGGAAAGAACTCTGCCGACGCTAGGCCAGCAGGCAATTGAAGTCTACGCAGCCGCCCGAGGTTTCGCCAAGTGATCAGGCCTTGACACTGGCCAGGTCCGGTCCCCATCCGACATCCACTTTCAGTGGCACGTCGAGACCGGCCACCCCCTCCATGATTTCGACCACCAGTTTCTCGGCCAGAGCCGACTCCTCCTCGGGCACTTCGATGATCAACTCGTCGTGAATCTGGAGAAGCATCACCGAGACCAACCTCTCCTCTCGAAACGCCGAATCCAGGTCGATCATCGCCTTTTTGATGATGTCGGCCGCCGTACCCTGAACTGGTGCGTTGAGCGCCATGCGCTCCCCCATCTGACGGATCCTGAAGTTGTCCGACTTCAACTCGGGCAGATAACGCCTCCGACCGAAGAGGGTCGTCGTGTAGCCGTCGTTACGAGCGGCGGTGACCATCGACGCCATGAACTCCTTGACGTGGTGAAACTGGGAGAAGTAGGCGTCGATGTGCTCCTGGGCTTCCTCGCGGGAAATCCCGAGACGCTCGGCAAGTCCGAAGGCTTCCATCCCGTAGAGCAAGCCGAAGTTGATCATCTTGGCCGTGCGGCGCTGCTGCGTCGACACATCCTCTGTTGGCACATCCCAAACACGGGCCGCGGTGGCCGTGTGAATGTCCAGTCCGCCCTCAAACGCCTCGGTGAGAAAAGGATCGCCGCTCATATGGGCCAACACCCTCAGCTCGATCTGGGAGTAGTCGGCAACGAGAAACAGATTTCCTTCGCCGGCGACGAACGCTCGGCGAACGGTCTTGCCCAACTCCGATCGCACCGGGATGTTCTGAAGGTTCGGGCTATCAGAGGAGAGACGACCGGTCGCCGCCGCCATCTGGTTGAACCTGGTGCGAATCCTTCCGTCGGGATCGATCAACGGCAGATAACCCTCGACGTAGGTAGACCGTAGTTTCTCCAACTCCCGATATTCGAGGAGGGCGTCGACGAGAGGATGGTCGAGCTTTTTCAGAACCGAGGCGTCGGTCGAAGGTTTGCCCGTGGACGTCTTCTTGCTGATGGGGAGGTTGAGCTTGTCGAAGAGAATCGTCCGCAGTTGATCGGTTGAGTTGACGTTGAACGTCTCGCCTGCCAACTCGTGGATCTGCGACTCGAGTTTGGCGATCCGGGAGCGCAGATCCTCCCCCATCTCCTCCAGGTATCCCCGGTCGACTCCGATGCCGGCGTGCTCCATTCGCGCCAGTACCGGCACGAGCGGCAGTTCGAAGTCTGTGAAGAGTTCGCTCTCCTCGCGCTCGGATAGCTGTTCTCCGAGCTCGTCGGCGAGTCGGCGCACCGCCTCGACACGTCGCCCTTCGAGATCCACGTCCGGACCGGCGTCGAAAGGCAACATCCCTGCGGTGTCCTCATCGTCGGGCGACACAACCTCGACACCGAGCACACGCTCGGCGATCTCGACGAGGTCGTAGCTGCGCTGCGCTGGATTGAGAATGTACGCCGCCAGGGCCGTGTCCATGCGGGGCTCGGTGAGATCGTATCCCTGGTCCAGCAGGGCTCTGGCGATTGCCTTCAAGTCATGGCCGATCACTCCGATGGCGCCTGAGCCAATCCGGTCCAAGATTGGTCCGGCATCCTCAAACGGCACCACTACGGCCTCACCCGGTCCGGTCGAGATGACAAGACCGAAAGGCTCTCCGTTGGTGATGACGAGTCCGACAACCAGGATGTCGCGCTTGGCCAAGTCGGAGATGTGGTCGGCGGTGGTAACCAACTCGGACTCAACGTCGAGAATCTCAGAGGCGCCACCTGCCGAGGGCAGGGCCTGTTCGAGATCGTTCCACATCGAGTGGAACTCCAAACTGTCGAACAGATCCTTCACCGTGTTCCGGTCCCACTCCTTTGTCTCAAAATCGGTGGTGGCGTGGCCTAGATCCAGATCGTCGATCAGGTTCATCAGCTCGAGGTTGAGAAAGACCTGCTCACGGCTGGCTGCCAGATTCTCACGAAGCTTGGGGGTCATGTCCCCGATCGCCGCATAAACCCCGTCCACCGAACCGTGCTCGGCTATCAGACGTGAGGCCGTCTTCTCCCCCACACCCGGAACGCCGGGCAGATTGTCGGAGTTGTCGCCGCGAAGCGACGCATACTCGAGGTATTGGGCCGGCGTGATCCCGTATTTCTCCCCTATGTAGCCTTCGTCGGCAAGCACGATGTCACTGATGCCCCGGCGGGTGTAGACCACCTGCACCGGTCCACCCACCAGTTGGAAGGCATCCCGATCCCCGGTGACGATCAGCACCTCCCACCCGTCTTCAACGGCGCTCCGTGTGAGCGTGGCGATGATGTCGTCTGCCTCGAATCCCTCCATGCGGAGTTGGTTGATCCGAAGAGCCTGAAGAACCTCATCCATCAGCGGAAGCTGGCTACGGAAATGGTCGGGT
>JAUXMQ010000071.1 GCA_030623125.1 Acidimicrobiia bacterium | reverse complement strand
GGTCTGCTTTCCGAGATGGTTGCCTCCCGAGCGCCTCAGACGGTCGACTCCCTCGTACTCGTAGCACCGGCAACTCCCCCGCGGTTGCCAGATCCGAGGATTCATTGGCCCACAGCACGACGTCTCGCTCTCCAGGCGACACCGGTTGTTGGCCGGGCGGTGTCGCGACGATTTCTCCAGCGGCTCACTCCCGAGGAGTTCGTGAAGCTGAGCCTGGAGACGATCACTCACAAGCCTGGCCGGGTGCCAATGCCGCTTGTCGAGGAGTTCGTCAAGCTCGCAGCCGTGAGGATGGAAATCCCCTGGGCCGAGGAGGCGATACCGGACACCGGAAGATCCATTGCACGCATGTTTCGCAAACCCTCCTCGTTCGTATCCATGATCAGGGGCATCAAGACGCCGACTCTCGTGGTTCACGGTCTCGAAGATCGCATCGTGTCTCCAACCGCGGTCGAGTGGCTCTGCTCGCTGAGGCCGGACTGGCAATTCGTCCAGATGCAGGACACCGGCCACGTCCCCCAACTCGATGCGCCGATCCGGTTCCTGGACACGATCGTCCCATGGCTTCAGGCCTCGCTGAAACGCGAAATCACGGCCTAACTAACCTGACGGTCATGGCAGGAGAACTCGGCGAGACCATTGGCGACGAATACGTTCACCAGTTGCTGGATGCCGACCCCATCGAAACCCGAGAGTGGATCGAGTCACTCGATGCGGTAGTTGAGGCTCACGGGCCGGTTCGTGCCCGATTTCTTCTGGCCAAGCTGCTGGAACGAGCCCACAAGAAGCGTCTCGGGGTCCCCGGAGCTGTCACCACTCCGTATATCAACACCATCCCACCCGAGGAACAACCCGACTTTCCCGGCGATGAGCACCTGGAACGCCGGATCCGAAGATTCATCCGCTGGAACGCCGCTGTCATGGTGGTCAAGGCCAACCACAGGGAAAAAGGCATCGGCGGTCACCTGTCGACCTTCGCCTCCTCGGCCACTCTCTACGAGATCGGCTTCAACCACTTCTTTCGTGGCAGGAACGCCCCCGGCGGTGGTGACCATGTCTACATACAGGGTCATGCCGCCCCGGGGATATACGCGAGGGCATACCTCGAGGGCCGGTTTGACGAGAAGCATCTCGACAACTTCCGCTTCGAGATCGACGGCGACGGGCTTTCCTCGTATCCGCACCCGCGTCTGATGCCCGAGTTCTGGGAGTACCCGACAGTCTCAATGGGTCTCGGACCGATCAACTCCATCTATCACGCCCGCTTCAACAAGTATCTGCACAATCGTGATCTGGACGACACGTCGGACTCTCGGATCTGGTGTTTCATAGGGGACGGAGAGACTGACGAGCCCGAGACGCTCGGAGCCATCTCGCTGGCCACTCGAGAGGGTCTCGACAATCTCACCTGGGTCGTCAATTGCAACCTTCAGCGACTCGACGGCCCCGTCCGGGGAAACGGGCACATCATCACCGAGTTGGAGGCCGGTTTCCGCGGCGCCGGCTGGAATGTCATCAAGGTCATCTGGGGAACCGGGTGGGACCCGCTGCTTGCCCAGGACACCGAGGGCGCTCTGGTAGACGTCATGGGCTCCACAGTCGACGGCGAGTACCAGAGATACAAGGTCGAGGATGGCGGATATGTCCGCGAGCACTTCTTCGGCAAGGACCCCCGCACCAAGGACCTGGTCAGCGACTTGACGGATGATGAGATCTGGGATCTGCGTCGGGGCGGACTCGACTTTCGCAAGGTCTATGGCGCCTACAAGGTGGCCACCGAGCTCAACAACGGCAAACCGACCGTCATCCTCGCCAAAACAATCAAGGGCTGGACTCTCGGTCCCGATGTCGAGGGCCGCAACGCGACCCACTCCATCAAGGAGCTGACCAACAAACAGCTATTGGAGCTGCGGACGACCCTTCACCTCGAAGAAGAGATTCCGATCGACACCCTCGATGGAGACAATGTGCCGCCCTATTTTCGGCCGGGTCCGGGGACACCCGAGCATGAGTATCTGCACGCGCGCCGCGAGGAACTCGGCGGGCCCCTGCCGCAGCGTGTCGCCGGCCAGGACAACTCTCTGACTCTCCCTGGATCCGAGATATATGAAGATGTCTACGCCGGCTCGGGCAAGGTCGAGGCGTCGACCACCTCCGCCTTCACCCGTCTCTTGCGCAACCTGTCCCGCTCGGAGGAACTCGGGCGGCACGTCGTCCCCATCGTCCCCGATGAGGCCAGGACTTTCGGAATGGACTCTCTTTTTCGCGAGATGAAGATCTACGCCTCCAAAGGTCAGCTTTACGAGCCCGTGGACGCGGCCATGCTTCTCTCCTACAGCGAAGCCCAGGACGGCCAGATCCTCGAAGAAGGCATCACCGAGTCCGGATCACTGGCATCGTGGACCGCCGCTGCCACTTCGTATGCCACCAGGGGCGTCCCCATGGTCCCGTTCTTCATCTTCTACTCGATGTTCGGATTCCAGCGGGTCGGCGACCTGATCTGGAGCGCCAGCGACGCTCGGGCTCGGGGTTTTCTTCTGGGCGCGACCGCGGGACGCACCACCCTCCAAGGTGAGGGACTGCAACATCAGGATGGGCACAGCCTGATCCTGGCCTCCACCGTCCCTGTCTGTCAGGCCTACGACCCGGCATTTGCTTATGAGGTGGGGACCATCGTCGAACACGGCCTGGAGCGAATGTACGGCGCCGATCCGGAAGACGTCTTCTACTACCTCACCCTCTACAACGAGATCTACGCACAGCCTGAGAAGCCCGAAGGAGTGGATCGAGGCATCATCGACGGGCTCTACCGGTGGGCGCCTGCGCCGGACGAATTTGGGGCCGATCTGAAGATCCTGTTCTCGGGCACAGCTAATCTGGCAGCAAGAGAAGCTGCGGCCGACCTGGCCGAGCACTACGGCATCGGTGCGGAGCTCTGGTCGGCAACCTCATACAAGAAGCTTCGAGAGGAGGCTCTGGCCGTGGAGCGTTGGAACCGGCTTCACCCGGGCGACGAGCCACAGGTGCCTCTGGCGACACGTCTCCTTTCTCACACCGGCGGACCCACCCTTGCCGTTAGCGACTTCATGACACTCGTCCCGGATCAGATTGCCCGATGGGTACCGGACGACTTCTCCATACTCGGGACAGACGGCTACGGCCGCTCCGATTCCCGGCACGCACTGCGTCGGTTCTTCGAGATCAACGCCGGGCACATCGTGGCAGGTGCCCTCTCCGCACTGGCGAGACAAGGCCGTGTCCCGGTCTCCACGGTCCGCGATGCCTTCGATCGTTACCACATCGACCCCGAAGCGGTCGACCCAGCCCGGGCTCACTGATGGCTACATACCACGAAATAGTCGAGGCGGCCCGCGCCGAGATCGAGGAGATGACCCCTGCTCAGGTCTTGAAACGTCTCGACACGATAATTCTCATAGACGTGCGCGAAACCGAAGAGTACCAGCAGGGAGCACTTCCCGACGCCCGGTTCCTCGCTCGGGGCATCCTGGAACGCGACATCGCGACGGTGGTCACCGACAAAGACGCCGAGCTG
The DNA here is from genome assembly GCA_030623125.1 of Acidimicrobiia bacterium. Classification (GTDB taxonomy): domain Bacteria; phylum Actinomycetota; class Acidimicrobiia; order Spongiisociales; family ZC4RG35; genus SZUA-217. Next base: position 2,866 of record JAUXMQ010000071.1, on the reverse strand, counting down.
GTTCTCTACTGCTCGGCCGGGGCGCGATCGGCGTTGGCTGCTGTGGCTTTGAGGCAGATGGGTTACGAGCGCGTCGTCTCCATGGCTGGCGGGTTTGACCGATGGAAGACCGAGGGTCTGCCGTGGGGGGATCCGACCGGTCTCACCGCCGATCAGCGAATCAGGTATGCCCGTCATGTCCGACTGCCCGAGATCGGCGAGACCGGCCAGCTCGATCTGCTCGACGCCCGGGTCATGCTGGTGGGTGCGGGAGGATTGGGCTCCCCGGCTGCTCTCTATCTGGCAGCGGCAGGGGTAGGCACCATCGGCATCGTCGATGACGACGTCGTCGACCCCTCCAACCTGCAGCGTCAGGTGCTCCACAACATCGACCGGGTCGGCATGCCGAAGGTGGAGTCGGCTCGTGAGACCCTGCTCGCCCTCAACCCCGACGTCAAGGTCGAGATCCATCGGGAGCGTCTCAACGCTGCAAACGCCCTGACGATCATGGCCAACTACGACGTGGTGGTCGACGGGGGTGACAACTTCCCGACCCGATACCTGGTCAACGACGCCTCGCTTCATCTGCGTGTCCCCGTCGTCCACGGCTCGATCTTCCGATTCGAAGGCCAGGCGGCCGTCTTCACGCCATACGTGGGCCCGTGTTATCGGTGTCTCCATCCCGAGCCGCCCCCTCCTGAACTCGCCCCATCTTGCGTCGAAGCCGGTGTCCTCGGAGTGTTGCCCGGTGTCATCGGCTCGATCCAGGCCATGGAGACAATCAAGGTGCTGCTCGGGATCGGCGACACCCTTTCCGGTCGTCTCCTCGTCTACGACGCCCTGGAGCAAGACTTCATGACCGTTTCCGTCAAACGGGACCCGGGTTGCCCGGCCTGCTCCGATCCCGATCGCCCACCCGTGCTGGTCGACTACGACGAACTCTGCAGCCCTGCAGGCAATATTGAGCGAGACACTCCACCTGTCTGAGCCGCTGCGGCGGTTGATCATCGATCACTGTGTTCTTGCCCTTCCCAACGAGGGTTGTGGGCTGATCGCGTCCGACGAATACGGACATGTGGTCGCTGTCTACACCACTGGCAATCAGGACGAGTCGCCGACCGGGTACACGGTGCCTCCCCAAGATCACTTCGCAGCCTTGAGGGATGCTGAGTCGAAGGGCTGGGAGTTGTCAGGGGTGTTCCACTCCCATCCGCAGAGTTCGGCCAAGCCATCCATGGTTGATGTAGCTGCTGCCCTCGATCCTGGCTGGGTCTATCTGGTTGTGGGGCTGCGACAAGAACCGGAGATTCGGGCTTGGAGAATTCGGCAGAAGGAAATCGAGGAAATTTCTTTGATCTAGTCCGATTTCGCTGTTTCTTGTCCCACCCGGGTTGTACATGTGCGGGTATGGGAAAGGGAGATGCTTTTGGACTGGCAATCCGATACCTCGAAGCCGAGGATCTCGATGAGCTGCCGGTCGAGTCGGTTGGGGAGAGCCTGGTCCGGTTGGAAGGCTATGTCCAACAGCTCGAAGCAGAACGATGCAGACGGATCGCCAACTTCGACGACCGGGAAGGCCACAACGTTGTTGGCTACCCGTCCGCCATTGCCTTTCTGAAGGACAAGTGTCGGATGACCGGCGCCAGAGCCAAACAGTTGGTTTCGGTTGCTCGGGCTGCCCGTCGTTTCCGGTCGACGTTTCTGTCGTGGAAACACCGTGAGATTTCTACCGAACAGGCGCAACTTCTGTTCCGGGCGTCCGAGCAACTGCCTGATAGGTATCCCGACGCTGAGACTGTTCTTTTGGAGATTGTTGGTGACACTCCCGAGGAGACTCGTCAGATCCTCGACTATTGGCGGCACTCGGTCGACAAACCCGGAGTGGTCATCGGAGAAGAATTCCAGTTGCAACGTCGCCGGTTCGACTTCTCACGGAAACCCAACGGGATGATCGACGGGGAGTTCAGTCTCCCCACCGCCGCCGGCGAGACGTTGATCACCGCCATCGACGCCCTGACACCACCACCAGGAGAAGACGACACCCGGACTGCCTCTCAAAGACGGGCCGACGCCTTAGAAGACCTGTCACGAAGCTTTCTGGAAGGGACCGAAACTCCTGAGGTGGGTGGGGAGAAACCACATGCCAACATTCACGTCGACCTCAACGCCCTAAAAGGCCTGGCCGGTGGACTCCACGAAACCGAGGACGGACGGGTTCTCAGCGTCGACACCATCCGCTAACTCGCCTGCGACGCCTCAGTGAGCAGAATCGTTCTCGGTCCCAAATCAGAGATCCTCGACGTCGGACGCAAAACCAGGGTGATACCCGCCGGACTACGTCGAGCCGTCATCGCCAGAGACCGTCACTGCACCGCTCCCGGCTGTGGCCGGTCGGCTCGTTGGTGCGACGTCCACCACATTGTCTTCTGGGCAGACGGAGGCGAAACCGTGCTCGACAACCTCTGTCTCCTCTGCCGCTACCACCACACCCTCATCCACAAACAACAAGCTCAAGACCTCGACCACCGAGAACCACCCGTATCCGCTGGACGCCGACGACCTACATAGGGCCGAAGGCCCCGCCTCGACCGACCGGCCATACTGAGGACGATGCATCGCAACCTTGCCGAACTCGAGACCCTCCTCGACCAGATTCTCGGCGCACCAACCGGCACCGGACGACTTGAGATGATCGTTCGCCGCCCTGACGACGGTGAGCGTGAGCTAGTCCAAAGCGGTCAGCTGGATCTTGACGAAGGGCTCGTCGGTGACAACTGGAAGTTAAGGAGAAATGCGCACATGGAGAACGGTGCTGCCGACCCTCAGGCTCAGGTCACCTTGATGAACTCCCGGGCCACCGAAGCTGTAGCCATGACCCGTGATCGGT
>JAUXMQ010000123.1 GCA_030623125.1 Acidimicrobiia bacterium | reverse complement strand
GTCTTGTTCTCGTTGTCGACACTCTCGATGTAGAAGTCTGTCTCTATTTCGATCTTGCGCTCGTCGAGCATCCCGCCGAGGTGCTGTGAGGCAACCGGCTTGGTGAACCCTCCGTCGAGAGGAGTCACATAGGTGATTTCCACCCTGTCCCGCATCCCCTTCTCCTTGAAGAAGGAGTCGGCGAGAAAGGCGAACTCGAGCGGGGCGACGGGGCACTTGATCGGCATCTCCGTGATGTGGACCACAAGACGGCCGCCTTCCCATGCCCGAAGCTTGTCGGCGAGGGCTGTGGCGCCTTCGTATGAGTAGAAATCGAAAACGCTATCTCGCCACTCTTCGCCATCCATGCCCGGAGTCCGGTCGGGTCTGGGTGTCGTTCCGGTGGCGATCACCAGGTAGTCGTAGGGGAGCACGGTTCCGTCCACTAAACGCACTTGGCTGGCCTCGGCTTCGATCTTGTCGATCTCGCCCATCAGCAGATCGACCCCATAGGGGATGAACTTCTCTTTTGGCTTCGTCACCTGGTCGGGGGTGTAGATCCCGAAAGGTATGAATAGGAAGCCGGGCTGATAGTGGTGGGTGGCCTCCGGGTCGACGATGGTCAAAGCCCATTCCTCTTCGGGGAGAAGGGGGCGGAGCTTGTTCACGACCGTCGTCCCAGCAGTGCCGGCTCCCAGCACCAATAGACGCCTCATTGTCCTGTTCCTTGGTTGAGAATCGTCGCGGCATCTGGCTCGCCGCTCTTCTCCATCTTCGGTCGATTGCTCTGCTGGCAACAGAGCAATATGGCCGTTGTCCAGAGGACCTTCGGGCACCGGATCGGGACTGGGTCCGGCTCGGTAGATCGACAAGTCGGTGACATTCTTTCGGTAACCTCAGAGTTGCTGGTTTATGCTCGGATCGGTCGGCGGGAACGTCGAATGGCGCTGCCCGGATTTGGGCCAAAAGGAGATGACATGGACTTCAACACGAGCAACACAGCGGTTGTGATAACCGATCCGCAGAACGACTTCTTGAGCCCTGACGGGGTTACCTGGGGATTGGTCGGTGAGAGCGTCACGGAGAATCGGACGGTGGAAAACCTGGAGCGGTTGTTTCAGACGGCGAAGGCATCCGGTTACCCGGTCTTTGTGTCACCGCACTACTACTTCCCGACGGACCACGGCTGGCAGTTCGGTGGGACGCTCGAGAACCTGATGCATGAGATCAACATGTTTGACCGCAGCGATGCCCTCTCGTTGGAAGGTTTCGAAGGCTCTGGAGCCGATTGGGTGGATCCTCTGGGAAAGTACATCGCTGATGGCGAAACGATTGTGACGAGCCCCCACAAGGTGTATGGACCGGAGACGAACGACCTTGCCCTCCAGCTTCGGAAGCGAAGAGTCGACCGGGTAGTCCTTGCCGGCATGTCGGCAAACTTGTGCGTCGAAGCCCACCTGCGCCAGCTAACGGAAGATGGCTTCGAGGTTGTCGTGGTCAAGGACGCCACCGCGGCTGCCCGTCATCCCGAGCTCGGGGACGGCTATCAGGCCGCCCTGGTGAACTTCGGCTACATCGCAAGCGGCGTGGTAACGACCGATGAGGCGACCGCTGCTCTGATCTGATCTGCTGCAACGGCGGGTGCACATCTCGACCGCGGATGTTTCGGGCGCGCCCAACTAGGATCGCCTACCAAAAGGATCGAATTGAGCAGACCTCTGGATGACCCTGGCAAAGTTGCTCAGCTGTTGCTGAACTCGACCGGGGAAGGGATCTACGGAGTCGATCTCGATGGCAACTGCACTTTTGCCAACCCCGCTTCTCTGCGCATCCTCGGGTTCGACAGCGACGCCGACCTGCTCGGACGAAACATGCACGAGCTCGTCCATCACACCCTCCCCAACGGTGACCCTTACCCGATGGTCGAATGCCAGATCTATCTGGCGTTCAGAGAAGGAAAGGGCGTGCACGTGGACAACGAGGTCATGTGGCGAGCCGACGGGTCCAGCTTCCAAACCGAGTACTGGTCGTATCCGATGGAACAAGACGGGGAGATGGTCGGCTCCGTCCTCACTTTCGTCGACATAACCCAACGACGTCGGCTGGAAACTCAGCTTCGCAACGAAAACGCCAGAGCTGAGCGGCTTCTTCTCAACGTTTTGCCGGCCGAGATCGCCAGACAACTGAAGGCCCAGCCGGGCAAGACCATCGCCCAGCAGTTCGAGCAGATCACTGCCCTCTTCGCCGATATCGTTGGCTTCACTCCGTTGTCTGCGCGTCTCGATCCCGCCGAAGCGGTTGACATCCTCAACGAGGTCTTCACGGCTTTCGATCGCATCGCCGCCAACCACGGTGTCGAAAAGATCAAGACAATGGGCGACGGCTACATGGCCGTCGCCGGCGCACCCATTCCTCGTGACGACCATTGCGATGCGATTGCACAGACAGCACTGGAGATGCGGGACTGGATGAACAGCCGGGTCTCCGACGACGGCATCAGGCTGCACGTCAGGATCGGAGTCAACTCTGGGAGCGCAGTTGGTGCCGTCATTGGCACCACCAAATTCTCCTATGACCTCTGGGGGGACACCATCAACGTTGCATCGAGGATGGAATCCTCAGGAGAACCGGGGCGGATTCAGGTGGCCGAAGGCACCTTCTCCAGACTTCGCGACAAGTATGTGCTCGAACCGCGAGGGACGATCGACATCAAGGGAAAAGGCGAAATGCAGACCTGGTTTCTCGAGGCCCCGAACTGATAGACGGTCGAACGAGCAGGCCAGCCACGAGGCATTGCGACAGTTCGCCATGTGCTGCAATACTTGGCGCCCTCCACAGCGAGAGGAGACAAACATGGCCGAGCACCCAGTCGGAACTGTCACCCACTACTACAGCAAGCTGGAGGTTGCGGGCATCGAATTGTCCAGCGAACTCGAGGTAGGTGACACAGTTCACATCCTCGGACACACTTCGGACTTCACTCAGACCGTCGAGTCGATCCAAATCGAACATCAGACGGTTGACTCGGCGAAGGCGGGCGACCCCATCGCCATCAAAGTGAACGAACGTGCACGCGTCCACGATCAGGTCTTACTCGTCACGCCCGACTGATGGCTCGGTGCTGAAAGAGTGGACGACTCCTGTGCAGCTTCGCTTGCCGTAATAGGGAGCGTCCCTTGACAAGAGCTTTCGACACCGACGTGGCAATCGTCGGCAGCGGGTTTGGGGGCAGTGTCTGCGCACTGCGGCTCAACGAGAAAGGCTACCGGGTCACCGTGTTGGAGGCAGGCAGACGGTGGACCAAGGACACCCTCCCCAAGACCAACTGGGATCTCCGCAACTACCTTTGGTTCCCAAGGCTGGGCATGCGGGGATTCCAGCGTATGTCGCTTCTGCGAGGCGTGTTCATCCTGTCAGGCTCGGGTGTCGGCGGCGGGTCGGTGGTTTACGCCAACACGCTCTACGAACCGCTCGATGCCTTCTGGACCGATCCGATCTGGGTGGACATCGCTGACTGGCGCGATGAGTTGGCGCCGTACTTTGATCAGGCGAAGCGGATGCTCGGAGTCACTCCCTACCCGGGCGACACCCCGTCCGACCACGTGTTGCGGTCCATTGCCCACCAGATGGGCGTCGCCGACACATTCCATCCCACTGACGTCGGCGTCTACTTTGGTCAACCAGGCAAGCGAGTCGCCGACCCCTACTTCGGCGGCGAAGGGCCGGAGCGGGTCGGTTGCATCGACTGTGGAGGCTGCATGGTCGGATGCCGCTATGAGGCAAAGAACACCCTCGACCGCAACTACCTCTACCTCGCCGAGAAGCACGGGGTAGTCGTCCGGGCCGAGACCGAGGTCGTCGACATCGAACCGCTTCGGGACGGTGGTTACAGGCTGACCACGGACCGGTCCGGTGCGGTGGTCCGGCATCGTAAGGAGACCGTGACCGCCGAGCAGGTGATCCTCGCCGCCGGCTCACTGGGCACCCAGAAACTGCTGCACCGATGGAAAGAAGAGGGTCGGCTTCCGAACCTCTCGGATCGGCTCGGCACGCTGGTACGCACGAACTCGGAGGCAATCGTTGGCGCGGTAGCGCCACCGAACGCCGACGCCGACTACTCCCAGGGGGTCGCCATCACCTCGTCGATCCACCTCGACGAGCACACCCACATCGAGCCGGTCCGGTATCCCGAAGGCTCCAACGCCATGGGAGCGCTCTCCACCCTCATTGTGGATGGCGGTGGCAGTATTCCACGGCCCCTGCGGTTCCTCCTGACCATCATCCGTCACCCTGTTCGATTCCTGCGGTCCCTATCGGTGAGAGACTGGGCAAGCCGCAGCGTGATCCTTCTCGTGATGCAGAGCAGGGACAACAGTCTGGTGATCTTCCGCAGACGCGGCTTGTTCGGTGCCAGGCTCTCTTCACGCCAGGGCCACGGCGAGCCAAACCCCACGTGGATCCCGGAGGCGAACAACGCCGCGCGCCACGCGGCAGCCGCCATGGGCGGGATGGCTCTGGGATCGATCTTCGAGGCGATGCTCAACACTCCGACCACGGCCCACATCATCGGCGGCTGCCCGATCGGCGTGAACCGGGACGCCGGAGTGATCGATCCCTACCACCGTGTCTTCGACTATTCCGGCCTCCACGTCGTCGACGGATCGGCGATCACCGCCAACCTGGGCGTCAATCCTGCCCTGACCATCACGGCGAAGGCCGAGCGGGCAATGGCGATGTGGCCCAACAAGGGCGAGGCCGACCCCAGACCGGCGGTCGGGGCCCCCTATCGGCGGGTATCTCCAATAGCGCC
>JAUXMQ010000008.1 GCA_030623125.1 Acidimicrobiia bacterium | reverse complement strand
GAGTGCGATGTCGATCACGTTTCCCGGAGCCTTGTCGAGCGTGATGGTGTGGACCGCTCCCTCTTCCGAGATGTCGTGATGGATCCAGGTGTCGCGCTCGAACCCGACTTGTGCTGCGGTGAGATCGCCCTGATGAGATCGTCGTCCCATGTTTCCCCGGCGGCGAGGCGGCGGCGATGGTCGATGAAATCGACTTCGCGGCCGACTTCCCGCGAGCCCCGAGGAAACGCCTGGAAGCCTGCTTTTGCCTCCGTCATCATGTTGAGCGAAAGCCAGGCCCGGTTGGTCTCGCGATTCGTGTCCCAATGTTCGAGCTTCTTCTTCCGAAGCGACTCGGTCGTCTTCAGAGTGCAGTCGGGCATCGTGTAGAGAATCTTGGTCACCATGGAATCGACGCCCTCGTCGAGCTTTTCGAAATCGATGGTCCCCGACTTCAGCAGCGTCTTGGCGTCGGCCATAGCCTCACCAACCTGTGGATTCCCGTGAACGATTTTGCCCCACTCGTCGAGGTAGCGATCAGTGATCACGAGTGGGTTGGCAACGAACTCTCCGTCGACCTTGAGCACGGGGAATATGTCGTTGACGAGGCCAAGACGGAGTGCCTCATGAGCACTCCACGGCTCGCAGAGGACACAGCTGGCCATGGCTTCGCTCCAGCCCACGTACAGGTCGAGGAAGTCGGTTGAGCCGCCATCCGGAGCGGAGCCGTGTTTGGGCCCGGCCTGGCCGAACCTGGCGAGGTCGGAGGCGAGCGTATAGTCGCAGGCCATCCCGATCTCCTGTCCGCCGCCGATCCGCATGCCGTTCACGCGATTGATGACCGGCTTGTCGCAAGCGAGAATCGTCGAGACCATGTCGTTGAACAGACGCATGTACTGCCGGTACTCACCGGGCCGGCCGGCGTAGTACTCGGAGTACTCCTCGGTGTTCCCACCGGTGCAGAACGCCCGGTCGCCGGTTCCGGTGAAGACCACTGCCACGGCGGCGCGATCAACCGAAGCCCGTCGGAAGGCGAGGATGACGTCCTTGACCATTTCGGTTGTGTAGGAGTTGAGCTGCTGGGGGTTATTCAGGATTATCCAGAGAGCGTGCAAGCCATCCACGGGTGCGCCGCTGCTGTCAAACACCGGGCGTTCCTCGTAGAGGATGTCGCTGAAGTCGTGGTCCGGGACCAGCTCGTGGTTTACATAGTCCATGGTTGTATTGCCTTTCATGGGACGAGGATTGTTCGCCGGGGGTCGCTCCGGCCGTTTTCTTGGGCGAGGACCGTTGCGATGTCGCTCATCGGGACCTTGCGTGTGAAAGGAAGTAGGTCAACCTTGCCCGACGTGACCAGATCGATGGCTTCGGGATACAACTCCGGTGGGCAGCCCCAACTGCCAAAGGCAGTGGCATCGAAAGCCATCAGGTTCGACAACCTGATGGAAACCTTCTCCCGGGTGAACCCGACCACGGCCAGCGTGGCTGCCGGGCCGAGCAGGCCGAAAGCGGTCTCCTGGCCGGCAGGAGTGCCGGAGCACTCAAAGATCTTCCAACCTGTGCGTGGCATTCCTCGCGAGCCTGCCTGGTCGCGGACCCGGTCCCGAACCTCTCTCGGTGAGAGGTCTCGCGCGTTTACCGTCCCGGCGGCCCCGTGTTCGAGGAGTGGATCGAGGCGGGCATCCTCTATGTCCACCGCGACGACAGTTGCTCCACTGGCCGCGGCGATCTGGCAGGCATAGGTCCCGACACCTCCGGTGCCGACAACCACGACGAAGCTCCCCTCCGAGACCTCCGCCCGCCGTACGGCCTGGAGCGGTGTGGTCACGGCATCGGCTATCACAGAGAAGTCGGCGAGGTCGTAAGCCGCCGGCAGGCTCTCTACCGTGAAGAGACCGGCGGCGGGCACGGTCACATGGGTGGCGAAGCCACCGTCGAGATCGTTGCCAGGCATCTTCTGATTGCTGCACACGTTGCCCCGACCCGAGGAGCACATTTCGCAGCTTCCACATGGGATGACGGCTGACACGAGGACGTCTTTGCCCACCCAGTCCCCGGCGCCGTCTCCTGCTTCCAGAACGCGCCCGCTGATCTCGTGCCCCAGCACCAGAGGAAGGTCGGCGCGGGTCCCCACCGCTCCGTTGAAGAAGCCGAGATCGGTGTGGCAGAGGCCACACCCGGCGACTTCGATGAGCACCTCGTCGGCTCCCGGCGTCCGGGCAGCACCCTCGGACCACTGGAGAGGTTGACCGGGCTCCACCAGATACCAGGAGTATCGGTCGCCGTGCGCCGAACGCCGCTCAGGCATCGTCCACCACCAGGTCGCGCAGCGCCCGGACGACATAAACCTGAATGGACAGCACGCGCTCTGTCATCATCCGGTGGACACCTCGGGAATGGTGCTGCGGCGGATGAAGGCGGTTCCCTCTGCCAGCCTGCGGGCCGTGCGGTTGTAGGCGGCCTGTTCGACCCTCCACCCGCCTGTATCACGGCTGACTCGTGCTTGGACGCTCATCACGCCGCTCGTGTGGCCGATTCGGATCTCACCCTCCCGTTCCTGCGTCGAAACGTCGTGGACGGTCGTTCCCGGAATGCAAGCAGCCGCGCCTGTGCACGCTCCCAGCGTGCCCGGATAGGCCTTGTGCAGGACCGCGGGGCGACCGCCGACGACGCGGGCCACCAGATCGATGTCCTCGGTTTCGACCCGATCTCCGGTGCCATAGCTGGTGTATCGAGCAGGTGGCGAAACTATGGCAGGCACGGGCGTGAGACCGTCGGTCGCCATGCCCAGCAACGTGGCGGCTGCTTCTTTCACTGCGGCAATCGCTTCGAGGTGGCTGTCGTTGATTTGGCTGGGCCCTTCGGTCCCGGACATCCCGACTGTCTCGGCTCGAAGGAAGACAGTCAGGTTCGCAAGGTCGATGATGGTGGCTTCGGCCGGGCCGATCGCTGTGTCAAGGACATCCATCTCGTTGCCGGTTGGCAGCAGCGTCCCGGTGATGCCTCCGGCCGTCTGACTGAAGTCGAGGGCGATCGGAGCGCCCGTTCCGGGAACACCGTGAATCGAGTAGGCACCTTCCACCGCCGCGGTCCCGCCGACGACCGGGATGTCTGCCAGGAGGATGCGTCCGGTGTTCGTGTTGTGGATTCGGACGGTGGTGATCGGCTCCTCGGCGTCCACAAGCGCCTCATCGACGGCGAAGACGCCAACCGCCGCAGAGATGTTGCCGCAGTTGATGTCGTAGTCGACCACCGGCTCGGAGATGCTCACTTGAGCGAATGTGTAGTCGAGATCGGCGTCGGATCGGGTTGGCGGATCGATGATGGCCAGCTTGGAGGTGAGTAGGTCGGCGCCACCCAGGCCATCTACCTGACGAGGATCCGGACTTCCGAAAAGCGACAGGATCACCGCATCCCGCACATCGCGATCTTTGGGGAGCATGTCTCCCCGGAGGAACACTGCTTTGCTGGTTCCTCCCCGCATCAGGACGAAAGGGAGCGGTGTCTGCTCGCCGCCCTCGTCGTTCAACGAACCAGGATCTGGACCGTGCACGCCGCTCCTTCGATACCAACGGCCTTGCCTCCCCGACAGTGGGCGAGACCCACTCTGGCGCCTTCAATCTGGCGAACGCCGGCTTCGCCGCGCAACTGCCTCACCAGTTCGACGACCTGGGCGACACCAGTGCCTCCGAGAGGATGACCCTTGCCCAGCAGTCCGCCGCTCGGGTTGATCGGCAGGCTGCCATCGATGTCGGCGTCGCCACGTTCGACGGCTGCCGGATACTCTCCTTGCTTGAACAACCCCAACCCTTCCACCCGGAGGACTTCGGCGATGCTGAAGCAGTCGTGAACTTCGGCGAAGTCGACTTCTTCGGGACCGATGCCCGCTCTTTCGTAGGCGTCCTGGGCCGTTGCCCAGGTAAGCGGTTCGAACGTCATTGATGTCGGCTCGACATCCACGGTTCCCGTGCGTAGCGCGGACGCCGTGAGACGCACGGCTCGGCCATTGCCATATCTCTTCGCAGCCCGTTTGCTCATCACGATCACGGCGGCTGCTCCGTCAGTGACCGGCGAGCAATCGTGGAGCCTGAGCGGGTCCGCGATCGGACGCGATTCCAGCACATCCTCAACCGTGATCTTGTCGCGGAAGTGGGCCAGGGGATTGTGCGCAGCATTTGTCTTGTTCTTCACGGGGATCAGCGCCAACTGTTCCCTGGTCATCCCGAACTCCTCCATGTAGCGGGTGGCCCGCATCGCATATACGGCAGGCATGGTTGCTCCGACGGCAGCCTCGGGGTCACTCGGATCGGGGGTCAGCGCTCCTCTGAACCTGGTGGTGAGATGCTCGGTGCCGACGGCAACCACGACGTCGTGTTCCCCGGCGCGAACAGCGAGCGATGCCTCTCGGATGGCGGTGGCCCCGCTGCTGCAGGCGTTCTCGACGTTGGAGAGCGGCAGACCGGCCAGACCAACCTGGGCAAGGATCCGCTGGCCGGTGACCATCCCCTGGAACACGTGGCCGCAATAGGCGGCTTCGATAGCGCGGGGATCGATCCCGGAGTCACTGACGGCACCACGCAGAGCCTCCGCGCCAAGATCAGCGGCATCGCGGTCGGGATGCTTCCCGAACCGGGTCATGCCTACTCCGAGAATGTGGACGTCACTCATTGCGAGGGTCCTGGGCAATTCCCTCTGCCGGGCTGAATCGGTAGCCGGTAAGCGGGTTCCCTTCCTCATCCTCACCGAAGGGCTCCAGCGACAGGACCATGGGCATCCCGATTCCGATCTCGTCTATCTCACATCCACTGATCTGACCCATGATGCGGACGCCTTCGGGGAAGTCCACATATCCGAGGGCATAGGGGACCTCGAATGCAGGGGTCGATTGCCTGACCACCGAGTAGGTGTACAGCATTCCCCGGGTGGAGAATCCAACGGTCTCCATGTCGTCGCTCAAACAACCTGAGCAGACTTCTCGAACGGGGAAGAAGTGGGCGCCACAAGAGCCACAGCGGCTACCCAGCAAGTTTCCGGACCCATCGGGCCGCACTTCCAGCTCGCCCGGGCGAAAGGACACTCCGACCGCCATTTCAGTCAATAGTCCTCCTTCATTGATCCGACGGCGGGCATCGGGCCGCACCAACCGTCCGGCCGTTCGGTCGAGTGTCCCCTCTAACTCATGGTTCCGTCAATGGGTTACTGGCTCCATTTGCCTGATGCATTGGTCTCATGTGACCTCGATAGGTGATGGATGAGTGATGTGTTCGCATCAGAAAAATGACACAGGAACCGGATTGTCACCCGGCTGAGTCGCTGGAAATCTTGAACAAAGCCCAGCCAACCGACCGGCCGGACGGCTGTACCTGCCTAAGGAGACGACTTGGCACATCCAGAGACGACTCGCACCAAGGAGGAGGAGTACCTCCACGATTGGAATCTGATCGGAGAAAGTGAGATCACCCGGCCCACGACCGTGGAAATCGACGACGAAACCCTGCGGGACGGTTTGCAGAGCCCCTCGGTGCGGCAGCCCAATCTGGGGGAGAAGCTAGACATCCTCCACCGGATGGTGGGACTCGGCATTCACGCCGTCGATATCGGGTACGCGGGCGCCGGTCCGACCGTGCTCGATCACATCGTTGCGCTGGCCGAGGAGATCGACAACGAGGATCTTCCGATCGAGCCGAACTGCGCGGGACGAACCCATGCCACCGACATCCTCCCCATCAGCGAGGCACAGCAACGCTCCGGCGTTGCAATCGAGGCTTGTCTGTTCCTCGGCTCGAGCCCCATCCGCCAATTCGTCGAGGGCTGGGATGCCGACTTCCTCGTCAGCACTACTGAGAAGGCGGTGACACTTGCCCGTGACGAGGGTCTGGAGGTCATGTTCGTCACCGAAGACACGACCCGGGCCCGACCTGAAGTCCTCCGCAGGGTCTACACCACCGCTATCGAGAGTGGGGCGCACCGTATTTGTCTTGCAGACACCGTTGGTCACGCCACTCCCTGGGGGGTTCGGGCGCTTGTGGACTTCGCACGAGAGATCGTGGCCGACAGTGGCGAAGATGTGAAGATCGACTACCACGGACATCGTGATCGAAACCTGAGTGTGATCAACTCTCTCGCTGCTCTTTCCGCAGGCGCGACTCGGGTCCACGGGTGTGGCATAGGCATCGGCGAGCGGGTCGGAAACACGCCGATGGAGACGCTCCTGGTGAACCTCAAGCTTCTCGGCTGGCTCGACACCGACCTGAGCGGCCTGCCCGCCTACTGCGAGGCGATCTCGAAGGCAACAGACACACCGGTGCCAGCCAACAGTCCTGTCATCGGCAAAGACGCCTTCGAAACGAGCACGGGAGTCCATGCCGCGGCCGTCGTCAAGGCGATGCGAACCGGCGACACCTGGCTTGCCAATCGTATCTACAGCGGGGTTCCTGCAGATGAGCTCGGGCGTGAGCAAGAGATCACTGTTGGGCCGATGAGCGGGAAGGCCAACGTGGTGGCCTGGCTGACCAAGCGCGGCCATGAATGTGACGAGGAGACGGTCGACAAGATCCTTGCCACGGCCAAGACATCAGATCACGTCCTCGAGGAGGCCGAGATCCTTGGGCTTCTGAGCACCGCGCACACCTAGGAGCCCTGGTGCAAGTCGGATCCAGGTCGCTGCTGTCTGGCAACGAAGCTATTGCCCGTGGAGCGGTTGAGGCGGGTGTGCTGGTTGCGGTCGGCTATCCGGGGACACCGAGCACCGAGATACTGGAATCGATCGCGGATCGAGTCGATATGGAGGTCCGCTGGTCACCCAACGAGAAAGTGGCGCTAGATGTGGCCCTCGGTGCGTCACTGGGCGGCGCCCGAGCTCTGGTGACGATGAAACATGTCGGTCTCAACGTCGCCTCCGACACCTATATGACCGCGGCGTACACCGGCGTCGGGGCCGGTCTCGTCATCGTGGTTGCCGACGACCCCGGCATGCACAGCTCGCAGAACGAGCAGGACACCCGGGCGTACGCACGGATGGGAGGCGTCCCGCTGCTCGAACCGAGCGACGCCTCTGAAGCCAAGGAGTACACCGCGATCGCCTTCGCTATCTCGGAGGAGTTCGATACCCCGGTTCTGGTACGCACGACAACCCGCGTTTCGCACAACCGCGGAGTCGTCGAGGTGGGTTCGAGGGCCGATAGACCGGCGACAGGCTTTGTCCGCGATCCCGCAAAATATGTCATGATTCCCGGCCACGCCCGCGCCCGGCGTCCTGTATTGCTCGAGCGTCTCGAGCGTCTCACCGACTACGTCGAGGCGAGCCCGCTGACAATCGAATCCGGCGATGACGCCGGCTTTGGGGTCGTGACGTCCGGTATCGCCCACCACTACGTTCGTGAGGTTCTTCCTGATGCCCGGATCCTCAAGCTGGGCATGAGCTACCCACTTCCCATGAACCGGATTCGGGCGTTCTCCGAGTCGGTCGACCGGCTTTTCGTGGTCGAGGAGCTCGACCCTCATGTGGAAGACGCAATCCTCGCAGCCGGCATCGCCGTGGAGGGCGGAACCTTCTTTTCCCGAGTCGGAGAGCTGAGCCCCGATGCCGTTCGCGGGGGTTTTGCCACCGCAGGGATCCTTCCTGCCCAACCGTCTGCCGAGGCGGCCCCTCCCACTGTTGCCCGGCCGCCGGTGTTGTGTCCAGGGTGCTCCCACGCACCGCCGTTCCTCGTCCTGAAAAGGATCGGCGCGGTCGTCACCGGCGATATCGGCTGCTACACGCTGGCCGCGCTGGAACCGCTCGCCGCGATGGACACCTGTGTGGCGATGGGAAGCAGCATCGGCATGGCAGTCGGACTGGCTGCATCCGGAGGCGCCGAGGGGCCGGTTGTGGCCACCATCGGCGACTCGACGTTTTTGCACGGGGGTATTCCGGGGCTCGCCGATGCTGTCTACAGCCAGGCCAACATCACCGTGCTCATCCTCGACAACGGGACCGTCGCCATGACCGGCGGTCAAGAGCATCCCGGCACAGGGGTGACGCTGCAAGGCTCGGACACCACACCGGTGAACCTCATGGCGTTGTGCGAGGCGCTGGGTGTCCGCGACGTGAGAGTGGTCGACCCGTACGACCTTGCTGCCACCTACACCGCCCTCGAGAGCGCGATCGCTCATGTCGGGCCGTCGGTGGTGATCACCAACCGCCCCTGTGTCGAAGCTCCGACAAAGATCCGGGACAGGCCCTTTCAGGTCATCTCCGAGGCTTGCACGGCATGCCAGGGCTGCATGACTCTGGGATGCCCATCCATCGTCTGGTCAGAGGAGACGTACGAAGGCAGACGCAAGGTCGTCATCGACCCGGTGACGTGCACAGGTTGCACCGTGTGTGTCCAGCTGTGCCCGCCACTCGCCATCGTGGCGGTGCCCGATCGGGAGGATGCCGCAAGTGTCTAGTAGCTCGCGCGGTCTGCTGCTTGCCGGCGTGGGCGGTCAGGGAGTGGTGCTGGCCAGCATGATCGTCGCCGACGCCCTGCTCCGCGCCGGTCACGACGTCAAGCAGAGCGAGGTTCACGGGATGGCTCAGCGTGGTGGATCGGTGTTCAGCCACATCCGCTGGGGATCAAAAGTCGATAGTCCTCTCGTTCCCCTGGGAAGCGCCGAGGTGCTGGCCGCCTTCGAGTGGGCCGAAGCGCTTCGCTGGGTTCCATACGTACAGGAGGGTGGGGCGGTCGTGGCCGACATCCGCACCATCGTTCCCCCCGGCGCCTGCAGCGACCGACGCTCCTGGTCGACGCGGTATCCCGACGTCGACGCGCAGGTCTTCGATTGCCGCCACCTGAAGACCCGGCTGATCGACGCCACGGCCACCGCCACCGAACTTGGCAACGTCCGGGCTGCGAACAGCGTCATTCTCGGATCGTTGGCTGCCTTCCTCGACATCGATCTCCTCCACTGGGAGGCAGCCATCGAAGGGCTGGTGCCCCGCGGAACGGAGGAGGTGAATCTCGCCGCGTTTCGAGCAGGACGCGAAGTGGCGGATGCACGGTTACCACGCCTGGCTTCGGCCCCGGAGGGTTTCTCCGGACCGCACGAGATCGACATCCGACACGAATGGTGCAAGGGCTGCGACATCTGCTCACGGGTCTGTCCCGAGTACTGCCTGGAGCTGGACGTCGACGGCAAACTGGCCGTCGTGAATGCCAAAGCTTGCACCGGTTGCAGGCTGTGCGAACTCCTCTGTCCCGACTTCGCCATAGAGATCCACCCTCCTCCGGCCCCGGTGGTTCTGGGGGCGCCGGTGTTGTCGCGATGAGTGAGACCCGGTTGGTCCAGGGCAACGAGGCCTGCGCCCTGGGCGCTCTGGCGGCCGGATGCCGCTTCTACGGTGGCTACCCGATCACTCCTTCGTCGGAGATCGCCGAGCACATGGTCCGGCTTCTGCCCGGGGTCGACGGGGTGTTTGTGCAGATGGAGGACGAGATCGCGTCTCTCGCCGCCGTCATTGGCGCCTCCCTGGCCGGATCGAAGGCCATGACCGCCACCAGCGGACCGGGGTTCTCGTTGATGCAGGAGCACATCGGGTTTGCCACCATGGCCGAGGTTCCGTGCGTAGTCGTCGACGTCATGCGCGGCGGTCCCAGTACCGGGCTCCCGACGTCACCGTCTCAGGGTGACGTGATGCAGGCGCGCTGGGGCACCCACGGCGACCACCCCGCAATCGTTCTCGCACCCTCGTCGGTGGGAGAGGTGTTCGATCTCACGATCCGGGCGTTCAATCTGGCGGAACGCTTTCGCACTCCTGTCATCATCATTTACGACGAGATCATTGGCCATACCCGCGAAAGCGTCGTGCTGTCCGAATCAGTGGAGGTTGAGAGCCGGCTGAGCCCAAACGGCGATCCCGCCGCTTTCTGGCCCAAGTTGGCACCGGGCGACGGCGTGCCTCCCTTGCCTGCATTCGGAGACGGCTACCGGTTCCACGTGACCGGGCTGACCCACGACGAGCGTGGTTTTCCGACCACTGATTCAGCTGAAGCCGGGGCGCTCATCACCCGGATTCATCGCAAGGTCGAGGTCCATCGTGAGGAGATCTCCGAGGTGGAGACCTTCATGCTTGATGATGCAGAGATCGCCATCTTCGCCTACGGGATCGTGGGCCGGTCGGCTCGAGAGGCGGTGCAGCGGGCGCGCTCCGCCGGTGTCAAGGCCGGTTTGATCCGGCCCGTCACGTTGTGGCCCTTCCCGTACTCGTCGGTAGCCGAAGTGGCGTCCCAGGTCGACACGTTGATTGTGTCCGAAATGAATCTCGGACAGCTCATCGGCGAGGTAGAGCGCGCTGCCGCTGGACGAGCTGAGATCGTCGGACACCTGCGCGCCGACGGCGAGCCGATCACCCCTACCGAGCTTCTCGACGTCGTCATGTCCAGCGGAGGGAGCCGACCATGACCGACGTCAAGTCCTACCTTCGCGATTGGACGATGCCGCATGTCCTCTGTCCCGGCTGCGCCCACGGGATCGTGCTCAGGGCCTTCCTTGAAGCGGTCGATCAGCTACAGCTCGACCGGGACAAGCTGGCGATGGTGGCCGGGATCGGCTGCAGCAGTCGATTGGTGGGCTACGTGGATTTCTGCACGCTGCACGGAACCCATGGTCGTGCTCCCGCCTTCGCGACCGGGCTCAAGCTCGCTCGCCCCGAGCTGAATGTCGTGGTGGTCACCGGAGACGGAGATGGTCTCGCCATTGGTGGCAACCACCTGATCCATGCCGCCCGGAGGAACATCGACATCACCGTTCTGTTGCTCAACAACGCGATCTACGGGATGACCGGAGGTCAGGCCGCCCCGACAACTCCCGAAGGAGCTGTCGCATCGACGACGCCCGCAGGTAACACCGAGCCGAGCTTCGATGCCTGCAAACTGCTCATTGGAGCCGGTGCCTCCTACGTGGCACGGGTTCTCGCTGCCACGCCCATCGAGATGACGAAGGTCATGGCAGACGGTATGAGCCACCGTGGTTTCTCATTCATCGAGGTACTCAGCGACTGTCCGGAGTATTACGGGCGCTATAACAATGTCGGTGGAGGTGCCGAGATGCTGACCTGGTTGGCGCGCCGTGACGCGGGCGTTGCCGGTCCGTTGTCCAGCAAGGGTTTCGTGAAACATGTGCCCTCCTCGGCAACGCCGGCCGGGATGATGACCGGTGTGCTCAAGCGCGAAGCGCGGCCGGTGTTTGCCGGAGTCCGAAGGATCGAGCCAGATGAGTCGTAGTGAGATCCGGATTGCCGGTGCGGGTGGTCAGGGCGTTGTCACGGCCGGTCGGATCCTCGCTGAAGCTGCCATCCTCTCCGGAGCCAACGCCACGCATAGTCAGGTCTACGGGCCCCAGTCTCGTGGCGGCGCCAGCCGGTCAGATGTCGTGATCGCCACCGACGAGATCGGCTTTCCGCTGGCAGATCACATCGACATCCTCGTCGTCTTGAGCAGCGAGGCGTATTCCCGGTACCTGCCAGAGCTTGCCGACCACGCCCGCTTGATCGTCGACAGCCGGTGCGCCCCCGATTCACTCAACTCCGACATCAGCCAGTTTCCGGTGGTCGACACGGCTCGAGCTGTCTCCGGTGGCCAGCTTGTCACCG
>JAUXMQ010000090.1 GCA_030623125.1 Acidimicrobiia bacterium | reverse complement strand
TGGGGTCTCAGATCATCGAAACTGTCGTCCCAGTCGTCCTCGTGGGGCGCATCAATCCAAGGCATGAAACGAAACTAGTGTCTCGACCACCAACGCTGAGGAATGCGTGCTTAGTTGGAAAAGGTGACACTGAAGGCGGGCGCCCAGCGGGTGACCACTTTCCCGTAGTTCTCGCCGGCACGCAGCATGTCACCGGCGTCGAGGGCCTCAATCGACTCTTGGATCAGTTCACACGACTCGTCAAACACCAACTCCTGAGGGTCAAAGAGGTCGGAGACGTCCGCGTAGTCGAGCTCCACCATCGAGCCCTCCGGAAATGGTTCCAGCCAGCCCACGAGCTGTCCCAGTTCCTCGGCCGGGCCCCGGAACACTCCGATCTTCTCTAGGACGCCATAGGCGCGAGCCACCCTTCGGCGAGCATCGTCGATGCTGGTGCGGTAGCGAAGACGTGGCCCTTCCGGTACCTCATACAACAGCTTCTCCGACGGGTCGAATGCGGTGAACCATCTCACGGGCACATGCCATGGCGAAGTAAGCACATGAGAACGGTGCGACGGGTTCTCGGTGTGATAGACACGCAATTCGCGGTCGGCCGCCCGGGCCGCATCCTCTGGGATCAGCCCCACCCCCAGGCCTCGGAAGGCGCTGGCGAAGGCGACGGTCGATTCGAGTACTCGAAGCCGGAGATTTCGAGGGCAAACCAAACGTTGACCCTCCCATTCGACAGTCCAGTGATCGTCCCCCTCAGCCTCGGAGAGCATCCCGTAAGAACGAACGAAACCGGGTACCGGATCTCGCGAGCCGGCTGTCTCAGGTGAATAGACCTTGAGGTACGCCGCTTTGGTCATCCGCCCATCCTTGCACACCGTCGGGCTGGACGACCCGGGAACGCAAGGTTCGGGGCGGCGGTAGTATCGGAGAAGGTTGCATCCCGAGTTTCAGAGGAGGTCCGAGCCTTGTTCGTTTTCGATGAAGTAGCCAAGGAGGGTCATGAGCAGATCCTCTACGGATACGACAAGGTATCTGGTCTCAAGACGATTATTGCCATACACAGCACGGCTCTCGGTCCCGCTTTAGGCGGGACTCGTTATTTTCCGTACGAATCCGAGGACGATGCCCTCGAGGATGTCCTCCGGCTCTCCAAGGGGATGAGCTACAAGGCTGCTGCCGCAGGACTCGATCTTGGCGGAGGAAAGGCCGTCATCATCGGCGACCCGCGTACCGACAAGAGCGAGCGCCTTTTTCGGGCCTACGGGCGCATCGTCGACTCACTGAGAGGTCGCTACATCACCGCCGAAGACATCGGTACCACCCCGGCGGACATGGACATGGTTCGTCGTGAGACCCGTTGGGCCCTGGGGAACTCGGTGGCACTCGGTGGGTCGGGTGACCCGTCGCCGGTGACCGCCAGGGGCTTGTATGCCGCCACCCGGGCGGTCGCCCAGAAGCTGTGGGGTGACTCGGACATCGCCGAACGCAAGTTTGCCGTCCAAGGAGTAGGCAAGGTTGGCTCTGCATATGTCCAACTGTTGGTGGAAGCCCGGGCGGAGGTGGTCGTCACCGACGCCTACGAGCCTGCGATTCGGGCCGCTGTGGAGCACTATGACGTAAAGGCCGCAGACCCTGGCGAGATCCACAAGGTCGATTGCGACTTCTTCTCTCCATGTGCCATGGGTGCCGGTCTCAACGAGACGACCATCCCCGAGCTCAACTGCGCCGCAATTGTGGGCAGTGCCAACAATCAGCTCGCCGCCGACAAGGACGCTGAGCGGCTGGCGGATCGGGGCATCCTCTACGCCCCCGATTTCGTCGTGAATGCCGGAGGGCTCATCAATGTGTACGACGAGCTACTGGGTTTCTCCAAAAGCCGAGCTCTTCACCGCGTCGACTCGATCTTCGACGCGACCATGACGATCCTCGAAACCGCCGAGAAGCACGCCATCAACCCAAACGACGCGGCGATGAAGGTCGCCGAGGACCGAATCCACAACATAGGGGATCTTCGGCGGTTCCGGCGGAGCGGGGACGACCGCAACTGACCGTGCAGACTGTGAGAATCCAGCTGGACCACCGGGACCTCGGGCTCTCCGACGATCGGTTGGTCGAGATGTACCGGCTGATGCTCATGGCCCGGCGCGTCGACGACCGAATGTGGGCTCTGCAGCGACAGGGGCGTGCGGCCTTCGTGTTGGGGTCCTCGGGACACGAGGCCATTCAGGTGGCCTCGGTGTTTGCGCTGGACAGAGAAAAGGATTGGGTTCTCCCCTACTACCGCGACATGGGTGTCGGTCTCGCATGGGGTTTTTCTCCGAGGGACATCTTCCTCGGAGTCTTCGCCAAGAGAGAGGATCCGATGTCCGGTGGCCGTCAACTCCCCAGTCACTGGTCTGATCCGGATAAGAGAGTCTTCACTCAGTCATCGGTGATCGGAACGCAGTTTCCTCACGCGGCCGGAATCGCCCACGGCGTCAAGAATCGAGGCTCGGACGCCGTGGTCGTCGTTTACGGCGGCGAAGGGGCGACATCTGAAGGTGACTGGCACGAAGCCATGAACTGGGCCGGAATTCACAAGCTCCCGTTGATATTCATCATCGAGAACAACCACTACGCCATCTCGGTCCCTTCAGAGGAAGAGGTCGCCGGCCGGATCGCCGACCGTGCCGCCGGTTACGGATTCCCCGGTTTCGCCATCGACGGCAACGGTCCGCTCGAGGTCGTGGCCACCATGCAGCGAGCGGTGGCGAGGGCACGGGCTGGGGAAGGACCAACCCTGATCGAGGCCGAGACCTACCGGTACTACGCCCACACCTCCGACGACAACGACAATCTCTACCGCTCCCGTGAGGAAGTGGAGACGTGGCGCAAGAAGGACCCTGTCGCCCGTCTCCAGCAGTACCTGATCGAGAATCGGATGCTCACCGAGGCCGAGGAGGCCGAACTCGACTCGAGCGTCGTGGACGAGCTTGCCGGCGCGGTCAGAGAAGCCGAGAGCGCCCCCGACCCCGACGAGCCCACCTCCCGGGTGTACGCCAAGGTCATCGAGCCGGGTCCCGCCGCGACCGAGCCGGAGCTCACTCCCGACGGGGAGCGCATCAACCTGATAACGGCAGTGAACCGAACCCTCCACGAAATCTTCGAAGCTCATCCGGACACCATCGTGTTTGGCGAGGATGTCGCTCGTGAAAAGGGTGGTGTGTTCAAGGCCACCCAGAGACTCACCGAGCGTTTCGGGTCGGAACGGTGTTTCAACACTCCAATCGCGGAATCATCCATCATCGGCTGCGCCATAGGCATGTCGGCGGTTGGGTTCAAGGTGCTTCCCGAGATCCAGTTCGCCGACTACATTCACCCGGCTTTCAACCAGATCGTGTCGGAAGCGGCCAGAGTCAGCTTCCGCTCCGATGGACGGTGGACCGTCCCGATCGTGATCCGGACCCCGTATGGGGCCGGAATTCACGGAGCCCTCTATCACTCTCAATCGGTCGAGTCTTTCTTCACGCATGTTCCGGGACTGAAGGTCGTCGTACCGTCGACCCCCGCCGACGTAAAGGGGCTGCTTCACACTGCTGTCGAAGACCCCGACCCGGTGATATTCCTGGAGCCGAAGAAGCTGTACCGGTTGGCGAAGGGCCCGTTCCCGGAAGGGGAGTACAGGATCCCTCTGGGCAAGGCAGCCGTTAGACACTCTGGTTCAGACTTAACCATCGTTGCGTACGGCGCAATGGCTCACTTTGCAGTGGAGGCCGTCCCCATGCTGGAAGAACTGGGGATCAGTCCTGAGGTCATCGACCTTCGCAGTCTCAAGCCTCTTGACTGGGCAACCATCGAGGCGTCTATTCAGAAGACGTCACGTGCACTGATCGTTCATGAGGACAACGAGTTTCTTGGCTACGGAGCCGAGATCGCCGCCCAGATCGCCGACAAGACATTCGAGTGGCTCGATGCTCCCGTAAGACGTCTTGCCCTTCCTGACGTTCCGATCATGCCCTACGCCGGCTCCCTCGAGCACAACCTCTATCTGACCCCCGAAGACATCGTCGAGAAGGCCCAGGAGTTGGCCAAGTACTGATTCGCTCCCCGCGGGCATCCCAACAGGGCAGAGTCGGTGCTGGTCACCTTCATCACCCCGCCCAGACACCCAGGCGAGACGTGGGGGGCCCTCAGACGACCTCTTCTATCTCCCCGCGGACGATTGCTGCGCCGTCTGCAAGGGCAGTCATTTTGGCCTGAGCGACCGGCCTCGACAGTGGGACCATTCCACAGTTGGTACACGGGTAGACCTTCTCAGCCACAACGTGTTCCAGGACTGCGCGGATCGTCTCTGCGACCTGCTCAGGTGTTTCGACTGTGTCGGTAGCAACGTCGATCACCCCGGCCAGCACATCCTTATCGCCCAGCATTTCCAGAAGTTCGAGAGGGACGTTGGAGTTGGCGACTTCTATCGATATCTGGTCGATGGACGACTCAGCCAGCACCGGGAAGGTTGCCTCGTACTGACGCCACTCGTCGCCGAGACTTCGCTTCCATTCGATGTTCGCCTTGATGCCGTATCCGTAACAGATGTGAACGGCCGTAGTGACGCTCAGTCCCTCAGCCGCCCGCTCCAAGGCTTCAATCCCCCAGCCGGCCACATCATCGAGAAAGACGTTGAAAGCCGGCTCGTCGAACTGGATCAGGTCCACCCCGGCGATCTCGAGCTCCTTGGCCTCCTCGTTGAGGACCTCAGCAAACACCATGGCCAACTGCTCACGATCGCCATAGAAATCGTCGGCGAGAGTGTCTGACATGGTCATAGGACCGGGCAACTGGTATTTGATGGGCTGGTCGGTCAGCGATCTCAAGAACTTGGCGTCTTCCACATAGACACCCCGGCTGCGGGACACCGGACCAACCACTCTCGGCACAGACGCTTCATAACGCTGTCTGATGGTGACATCTGCACGATTGTCGGAGTCGACGCCGTCAAGGCCTTCGATGAACGTCGTGACGAAGTGTTGTCTCGTCTGCTCGCCGTCAGTGATGACATCCAGTCCTGCTGCCTGCTGGTCAGCTACTGCGAGACGGACAGCGTCACGTCTCGCCTCATCCAGCAACTCGCCCTCAGCCAGCCAGTCGGCCCAGATCTGGTCAGACGTGCTCAGCCATCGTGGCTTGGGAAGACTCCCGGCGATTGTTGTGGAAAGAAGAGAAGTCATTGTGTTGCAGCCGGCCACGGGGTTGGAACGATGATCCGAGAGTAACCCGACCACGGTGGCTTCTGGTGAGTGGTGTACCGGAACCGCCTCCGCACACCTGATCCAGCAAGCTGCGGTATTCCAAGTGCCAAACCATTATCTTCAAACAAGACATCGAGACACCTGGAAGAGAGGAGCAGCCAATGGCGGCTTACCTGATGGCAGACGTACTACCCGAAGACATCGAGGCTTACCGAGCGAGTGGATATCTCGAAGCCGCAATGGCGACTGCAAAGGCCTTCGGTGGGATCTACAGGGCTCGCGGAGGCGAGACGATTGTGCTCGAGGGTGATTGGGAGCCAGAGCGAATGGTGATCATCGAGTTCCCATCCATGGACCAACTTCTTGCCTGGTATTCCAGTCCCGGGTATCAGGAATGGGCGTCGGTTCGCCAGGGTTTTGCTCCGAACTCGAAGTTGGTGGCTCTGGAAGGTACTCCATAGGCCACCCGAGGCCCCGGGTCAGTGGCTTTCCTACGGCCCGATACCACGCTGTTCTGTCGCCCGCCGGCAGCGCCGCAAAGCGACCGCATGAGCAGCGGTCCGCAGGGTCGGACGCGGCAAAGG
>JAUXMQ010000116.1 GCA_030623125.1 Acidimicrobiia bacterium | reverse complement strand
AGCTCGGGCGGCCGGATCACATTCGAGCCCGGTGCCCAGATCGAACACGCCACCGCACCCGGCGACACCGTGCTCGAGGGGGTTTCCGAGCTAGAGGAAGTGTGGGACTTGATGCGCACCGGTTTTTGGTCCTATCAGGTCTGTCTGCTCAGTCTCGGGGTGGATCCCTGGAACGATGCAGAACGCATTCCCCAGCAGCTAGACGAAGGGCGCTACAAGGCGATGGCGGCCCATTTCGGCTCTCGAGGGGCTGCCGGAGCGCAAATGATGCGCAACACCTGCGCTTTTCAAGTGAGTCTCGACGCCGGAAGAGGCGCCACACGTCAGGAGCGCTGGGTGGTGGCCAATCTCATCTCGCCGATCCTCACGGCGATGTTTGCTTCCAGCCCCGATTTCGAAGTCCGCTCGTCCAGGGCGAGAACGTGGCAACGACTGGACCCGACCCGAACCGGTTTTCCGAAGTGGGAGCGAGTCGATGACGTCGACCCGATGAGGGACTTGGTCGAGCGAGCCCTCAAAGCCGATGTCATCTATCTCAATCGAAATGGCGTGACCATCCGTGGCCGAAGGGGTTGGACTTTCGAGGACTGGGTCGAGGGAGGCCATCCCACGGCGGGGAGTCCGACTCCTGCCGATCTGGATGTCCACCTGACGACCCTTTTTGCCGAGGTCCGCCCCCGAAACGGAACACTCGAGTTTCGTGGTATTGATGGGATGCCTCAGCGGTGGTGGCACGTCCCGATTGTCATCGTCGCTGGGTTGCTATATGACCCTTCTGCCAGACAAAACGCGATAGAACTGCTGGGACCAATCGCTTCACGACTCAACGAAACCTGGGGTACCGCAGCCCGAAAGGGACTGGATGATCCCGAACTCAGGCTGATGGCACGAACGGTCGCCGAACTGGGCCTGACCGCAGCGCGAAGGGATCCCGACCGATTCGATGTCCACCTCACAGACTCGACCGAGGCGTTCCTCGACGATTTCACCTTCCGGGGCCGTAGCCCCGCTGACGATCTGTTTCCCTTGCTCGACGACGCACGGGCCGCTCTCGCCTGGACCGATCCCGACCATGTGATGAAAGGTGCCGCATGACCACCGATATTCGCGGGAATCAATTGCCCGAGGTCGAGGCCCGTCGTCGTCTGGCTGCTGGCCTGAAGCTGTATCGAAAGCGGACGAGGCAACTGATCGATCCGCTCAGCTACGACGACGTCCATAGTCAGCAGTCGTCCATCATGAGTCCCTTGGTTTGGGATGTCGGTCATGTCGGCAACTTCGAGGAGTTCTGGCTGCTTCGAGAACTGGATGGACGGGCGCCACACGACCCTCTCTACGACGAGATGTACAACCCGTTCGACAACCCCCGATGGACAAGGGGAGATCTGCCGCTGTTGGATCGGGATGAGGCTGTTGAGTACTCCGACGAGGTTCGCGGCGATGCGTTGGCGATCCTGGAGCGTGTCGACCTCGATCCCAACGATCCGCTGCTTCGTGACGGCTATGTGTTCAAGATGGTCATTCAGCACGAGGCGCAGCATCACGAGACCATCCTTCAAGCCCTCGACCTTCGAGAAGACCTCGAGCCGTATGCAGTGGCCGGTTTTGCCCCACCCGGCCATGAGAGCGCGGTGGATGACTCCGAGCAGATCCTTATTCCTGGCGGGCCATTCCTGGCGGGCACAGACGAGCGAACCGAGTCCTACGACAACGAGCGTCCCCAACATTGGGTAGAGGTCTCCGCCTTCGGAATCGATCGGTTTCCTGTCACCAACAGGCGATTCGCAGAATTCGTCGAGGCCGGCGGGTATGACCGCCGGGACCTGTGGACCTCTGAGGGCTGGGATTGGCGGACGGACGAGAATGTCGAGGCTCCCCAGGGGTGGATTCGCCAGGTTGGCGGTGGCTGGCTGATCCGTCGGTTCGGGCACATCCTCGACCTCGATCTGTCTGAGCCTGTCCAGCATGTGTCGTTCCACGAGGCGGAGGCCTTCGCTCGATTCGCCGGTGGCCGTCTGCCGACGGAGTTCGAGTGGGAGAAGGCGGCATCGTGGGGATCCGAGGCGACAGCACCGAGAATCTACCCGTGGGGCTCCACAGCTCCCTCGTCGGAGCTTGCCAACGTCGGTCAGTCACGTTGGGGACCTGCTCCGGTGGGTAGCTACCCGTCGGGGGTGTCCGCCTATGGGGTCGAGCAGCTTCTCGGCGACGTCTACGAGTGGACATCCTCGCCATTCGTCGGCTACCCGGACTTCTCGGCTTTTCCATATCCCCAGTACTCGGAGGTGTTCTTCGACGACGCCGATTACCGGGTGCTTCGTGGCGCATCCTGGGCGACCTCGACGGCGGTCACTAGAAGCAGCTTTCGGAACTGGGACTACCGGGTGAGACGGCAGATCTTCTCCGGAATCCGTCTCGCCTGGGACGTCTAGTGCGGGTTGTGTTGGTGGAAGGTTTTTAGATGTGTCGGATCGCTGGATACGTGGGGGATGATCCCCTTCCGCTGTCGGCTGTTCTCTACGACCCTCCTCACTCTTTACAGCAGGCGGCATACGCGCCAAAGGAGCTGTTGTGGGGTCATGTGAATGTCGACGGGACGGGTGTGGCGTGGTGGGTGGATGGTCGTGGGGAGCCACTTCGCTACATCACGGACAAATCACCGTGGTCTGACCCAAACCTGACAGACCTGGCGCCGATCCTCAGTGGAACTCCCGTACTGGCAGCGGTTCGCTCGGCCACTCCCGGCATCCCCCATGGCCCCCAGAACGTGGCCCCATTCGTGTCGGGCGGACTCGCCGCTGTCCACAACGGATGGATAGGAGGGTTCCGCGACGGGGTGGGTCGCTCGCTTCTCGACACTTTGTCAGACGCCAGGTTCGGGCAGGTCACTTCGATGAATGACTCTCTGGCTCTCTTTCACCTCGTTGGCCAACAGATCGATGATGATCCCGGCATGGAGATCTCCGAGGCCGTCGCCGAGGTCATCCGACGCGTTGCAAAGACGGTGGTTGCCGCCGACCGTGCCGCAGCGCTCAATCTCGTGGTTGCCTCCGGATCAGGGATTGTCGCGGCCAGGACGTCTGCCGGAACCGAAGTCAACTCGCTCTATACGCTCAGGACCGACCACGGCAACTGGGTGGCGTCGGAGCCACTTGACGCGTCCGACCCTTGGGAGCGAGTCCCCGAGCACAGTTTGGTGATTCTCACCGAAGAGAGCCTCGAAACCGTCTCCTTGGATCACGAGGGAGTCCCATGAGAGCCGGGGGAGATGCGCCGGTGACGGTGGCCCATCTCACCGCTCCCACCGATCACAGGGCCCAGATGATCGAGGATGTTCGTCACGGTTTGACGGCGTATCGGAAGCACCTCGCCTCCAAGTACTTCTATGACGCCCGGGGGTCGGAGTTGTTCGACGAGATAACCCGGTTACCCGAGTACTACCTGACCAGCGCCGAGACCGAGATTCTGGCTGAGCGAGCCGACAGCATCATGGCCGAGGTTCAGCCAGACGAGTTGATCGAACTCGGCTCCGGATCATCGGATAAGACCCGAATGCTGATCGAGTCGATGCAAAGGAACAGCAGCGGACGTCGTTACGTCCCTCTTGACATCTCTGAGGAGGCGCTGCGTTCTGCCGCCCTGCGTCTCTGCGATGACTACACATGGCTCGAGGTCGAGGGTCTGGTGGGTGACTACGTTCCCGATCTCGGCAAGATAAGAAGAAGGGGACGTCGACTCATCGTCTTTCTCGGCTCGACGATCGGCAACTACGTCCCGACCCTTCGTCATTCGCTGCTCCGCTCTGTTGCCGCTGCTCTGGAGCCCGGGGACGCTTTCTTGCTTGGCCTTGACCTAGTCAAGGACGAGGAGACGATGATCGCCGCCTACGACGACTCTCCGGGAGTGTCGGCCGAGTTCAACAAGAACATCCTCCACGTCATCAACCGGGAGCTGGGCGGTGACATCCCGGTGGATGCTTTCGAGCACGTGACCCGCTTTGATCGTGAGTTGTCATGCATGTCACAGAGTCTGCGAGCCTCGCGCGACGTTGTTGCCAATATCCGCGCTCTCGACCTGGCTGTCACTTTCGTTGCCGGGGAGGAGATCCACACCGAGGTCTCCTGCAAGTTCTCCAGGATTCAGGTCGAGCGAGAGTTCGACGCCGCCGGAATGCGGCTTACCCACTGGTACACCGATAACGGCGATCGTTTTGCAGTCGCTATTGGGTCGCTCCAAACCCCTCCTTGAGAAAGCCGCTCGTGGATTGCGGGCAAATCGGTCCGTCCTGAATGGGTCGACCAATCCAACTACCTTTCAGCTATGACCGATCGCCCGTCGGGAACCGTCACCTTCCTGTTCACAGACATCGAGGGAAGCACCGATCTGCTCCAGCGTCTTGGTGACGAATACGCCGATGTGCTTGCCGCACATTTCCAGATCTTGCGAGCGGCCATCGATGGACACGGTGGGACAGAAGAGAGCACTGATGGAGATTCCCTTTTCGCGGTTTTTCCCAGTGCTGTTGAAGCCGTGGGCGCCGCCATTGATGCCCAGCGCCAACTGAGCCAGTACGGCTGGTCCGAGGGAAGCCGAGTCTTGGTTCGCATGGGTCTCCACTCTGGAGAAGCCACTTATGGACAGGACGGCTATGTGGGTCTTGACGTGCACCGGGCTGCGCGAATCTCCACGGTGGCCCACGGTGGTCAGATTGTCTCATCGGCCAGCACCACGACGCTGGCCGCCCAGGCCATGCCACCGGAAGTGTCATTTCGACCCCTTGGTGAGCATCGTCTCAAGGATCTCAGAGAAGCCGAGCATCTCTCGCAGGTCGTGGCACCCGGTCTGGGTAACGAATTCCCTCCGCTGCGCTCACTCGACGCTGTGCCCCACAATCTTCCGATTCATCTCACCAACTTCGTCGGCAGGAAATCCGAGCTCGCCGAGGTTGGCCGGCTGCTTGCTGAGGGCAGGCTGGTGACCCTCACTGGTGTCGGTGGAACGGGAAAGACACGATTGGCCCTCCAGTCTGCTGCGGAGGTCGTGCACGACTT